>JAHEJC010000081.1 GCA_024639065.1 Lewinellaceae bacterium
ACCGCCAGTATTTCCAAAAAATATACAAAATTAAAAACCACTAACTGTTTCATCGGAAGATCAATATAGGATAAGAGTCCAAAAAAATTGCTCAAGGAAAATAACAGTGCGAAAACAAAACCAAATTGAAAAACACTTCTAACAAGTGGCTTAGTTTTAAATATCTTAAAAAAAACGAAGCCAACCAATAAGGTTAGAAGTAAAAAACTCAAATAGCCTGCTGGAATTAATATTGCTAAATCATTTAACGGTTTTAACGCAGGAATCTTTTCATTCCAAAAAGTAGAGAATAGAGAAGCATGAAATAAAAAATCGACACCAACAAAAATCAACCAGGCAAGAAAGATGGATGTCAGTCGTCTTTTATGGGAGATCAATTTAGTCACTTCGTATTTTTATTTAACGGTTTTCAGATATACGCTGAGCTTATTGGATGTAATTAATAAATCTAACGCATTGTTTATTTATACAATTTTGTTCACCTAAATCCACCTGGCGATGTCGAATTTAAAAAAAGGATTCCCTATTAGGAAATAGTAGTTGATGTATTCTTTGTCTACTAACGGTGCGATAACCTTTGGACAAGGAAGTCGTTGCTGGCCTTCAGGCTGCATGCTTTATAGCTATTTTGGACAATCGTTTTTAGCTTATTTTCTGGATTCCCAATAGTCGTCTGCTTCCTTCTCCATCTTTTTTAGCCTGGTATAATAGTCTGGAAATTCTTAAGATGTGCCCAGGCAATCTTTCCAGTCAAGCCTTTGTCATTATTAGTTATATTGGTTTCAGGATATCTAGTCCCATGTTCTAATTCTACGTTTAAACCCATTGTGAATTCTCCAAGGCTCACTTCATTCCAGTTAATTCCAAGATCGTCACCAATTTGTTTAGCATCTATTGAACTTAGTTTTTCCATATTCTTGTTTTTAGCACAAGTTAACTTCCGTCGGCTTATAAACTTAATGCCGATTTATTTTATTGAAATATAATGGTTTGATGGGATTATAAAATTAATTATTAGCACAATTCTTTCGGAATTAATCACTCATTCATTAAAATCTTGGATTCCCATTGAACGGTGGAAAATCGGGTGTAACCGCAGAACGCCAATACTGAAGTACCAACGAAGCATTTGAACAGCCATATGTCCACTTTAATGCACCTTTTCATGTAAAAGGCCACTCGCGATCAGCAAAATCAAATAAAATATTTGCTGGAATTTGTATCCAAAATGCGCTGGCATTTAACAGAATCGCTTGTTACCCTACCCAAATTGTTCCGGCGGGACTATCAACCCAAAAACCTGTGCAATCAGTTATTGGATTTACAATTCCCCTTTTAGTCATTCTCATAAAGCCTTAATTTGTTTTTCAAGGAATTTAATTCATCTCGCAACGCCCTTTCCTTCTCCAATAAATTAAGTACCACATCAATGCCTTCAAGGTTTACGTTTAATTCGTTGTGCAGCCTGATGATTTTTTCTAGAACGCTAATTTGATCTTGGTGAATAAATTGATTTTGCTCGATAATTTCGATTTGGATCAATCCCATTTTGTTTAAAGCATCTACAAATGAAATTTCAATGCTATAATGCGTACAAAGTGTTTGTAACGATATTAAATTTTTTTCATTCATTTTGCTTTAATTTTTTGTAATTCCTTGAACAGCTCAATTTCTTTTTCACTTAGATTAATAGGTGTTTTTATATGAAAAGTGATGATCAAATCCCCAAATTTTCCTTCTTTTTTATAAATGGGGAATCCTTTCCCTTTCAATTTAACTTTCGATGCATTTTTCGTTTCAGGCTTTATTTTGAGCTTTACCTTACCGTTAAAGGTATTTACAGTAATTTCTCCACCCAAAATGGATGTGTACAGATCCAGGTCGATATTCTGATATAGATTGTTTCCTTCGCGCTTGAACTGCGAGTGATTTTCGATAATAAATTTAATGTATAAATCTCCATTTGGTCCTCCATTCAGTCCTTGGCCTCCTTTTCCTTTTATTTTGATTACTTGACCGTTCTCCACACCTGCAGGTATAGTAAGTCGTATGTTGTTGTTATTGACTGTTAACACTTGTTTATGCGCTTTATAGACTTCTTTTAAGCCCAAATGTAATTCGGCATGATAATCCTGACCTTTAAATTTTGGATATCGGCCTTGTCTGGAAGAGGTTTCTCTTCCGCCAAACATAGATTCGAAAAAATCCGAATATTCGTGCGCTGAATACCCTTGCTGACCTGATCGATGTTGAGATCTTTGCTTTCTTTGATATTGGGCTTTTTCAAATTCTTCTCCGTGTTTCCAGTCTTTACCATATTTATCGTATTTCTTGCGGTTTTCTGGATCACTTAAAACTTCGTTTGCCTCATTAATTTCTTTAAATTTTATCTCAGCCTCCTTATTATCGGGGTTTAAATCAGGGTGATACTTCCTTGCGAGTTTCCGATAGGCGGTTTTAATAGTCTTTTCAGTTGCGGTTTTAGAAACACCCAAGATTTTATAGTAGTCTATAAATGCCATGAATTGATTTTAATTTTTTTTATTTGGTCAATACTCAACTCCAAAGGAATGGCTGCCGATACCAAACTGTAAAAAATCTATTAGTATGTTAGACGCTAATTCTCTTCCCTAATGGGTAACGCTCCAGACCCATTGACAAGAATCAAGATAAGAAATAAAGTGTTTAGATCAATATACAATCGGCAACATGTCCTCATTCTATTTTAATCTCTGTCTCATTTGCTTCTTTAAAATTTTTGTGGTGCATTGAACTGATTTTCAAAATTCAAAATGAAGTAGACTAGTCAAACAACAGAATAGTTGGTTGTCCACTTTGAGTAAAATTTATAAATTCTAACCTCGTTTTTATTTTTTTGAAAGGTGGTACTCGCTTTGATTGATAAAGTATAAGTGCCCCTCCCTGTTCATTGTCTGGTTTACGTACTAGTACTTCATAATCACTGCAGTGACAAGTTCGACATTCAGATGGATCGCTTTTTCAAAAGATCCTTGAGTATCTGAAAGATAGATCTAACGGATTGTTTATTCCTTTTTAACTCTTCTTGAAAAACTTGCTTTTTTGTATCCATTAAATAATATAATGCTTGGTTACTCCGCTTATAATATGTCCTTACCAAATCTAAAAGGCATTGAGGAATCTGCACACATCTATCTTTATCCCTCTTACCTTGGTTTACGCTTATTTGTAATTGCGATCCATCGAGGTACTCAAAAGGTTTTAAAATTTCCCAAGGTTCTCTTTTGGAGACAAAAATCACCCTCCAGGGTGATACGGAGGGAGCCTTTTATGCCTTACTTTGAAAAACAAATAAATAGTTCAATATGAAAATTTTAATGGTTTGTCTAATGTTCAGCTTGGTTCATATTGCAAATGCCCAAAATTTGTACTGGAGGGGAGGAACCGGTCAGTGGACTGACAACACTAACTGGAGTACCACCGCTGGTGGATCATCCTGCACCTGTATTCCAACTAGCACTGATAATGTAATCATCAATGAAATATCAGGAGGAGCAGCTGAACAAGTAACCATACCTAATAATTTCACCGCCGTTGCTAAATCTGTAGAGGTTGGAACCAATGCTACCCTTCATGTGGGCAGTAGTGTTACGCTCCTTAAAGCACAACTTAATATTGAGGACCCACCACAACGAGGCGCCGATATATATGGCACAGTTAGAGTCTATGGAAATCTAGCCATCCGGGATGCTCCGGGGTCAGGCGTTTTTGTTAGGGTGGACGGATTTTTAGATATACGAGCCAACGCACTGGTAGACATCAGAAAGAATAACAATTCCAATAAGAATGGGCTCTTTAACAAAGGCCGTGTATTGATCCGAAGAAATAATCTGAATCAAAATGGGAGACTTTCAGTATTTGATATTACCGGAACTGGAATTACCAATACCTCTCCTACAGCAGACTTTACTAACCGCGGGGAGATACACGTTGAGAAAATTAATACTGGCACCAACCATGGAATCTTGAACCAATCCGATGCTGTTTTTTTTAATGACACCACTGGGACTATTCTTGTAAAAAACGTTATACCTTCTAACGTCTCGGGGATATATAACAGCAATGAATTTACCAACGCAGGTATGATTACCGTAGATGGCATTACAGATGGAAGAGGTATATCAAATTTAAGTAATTTTAATAATCATGGAACAGGTAATGTTTTGGCCAAAAACGTTTCAATTGTTGGCATCTCAAATCTTGGATTTATTCAGAATTATGGAAATATAGAAACGAAAGACTATAGCGATATTGGTCTTCAAAATAGTACTGGATCTGTCTTTAATAATTGGGCTGGGGGAACCTATATCTCATCATCGACAAATGGGTCAACTGGGATTTTTAATAGCTCCACTTTTAATAATCGAGCTGGAAGTAACCTGATCATTCAAAACATGAATAGCGCAAGTGCAAATGGAATCCGAAATTTTGACGATTTTAGCAATGATGGAAACATCACCCTACATAATATAGCAGGAAGCGCTGTATTCAATATTGGCAATGCCATATTTTTCAATATTGGACCCATTGATATAAGTGAAACCGCAAATGGAATTCGTAATAAAGCCAGCTTCACGAACCACGGATTGATAAATATAGACTCTTGCAATAGCCATCATATATCCTTGTCTGAGCATGGGCAATTGAATAATTTGGGTGAAATATACCTAAATCATACTGATGGTTCGACCGATCACGCGATACTTATGGACAGTGCCTCATTAATCAATACCTCATCTGGCGAGCTATATATTTCTAATATTAATGGCAGCAACTCAGATGGCATCAATGCCACAGCAAGTACAATATCTAATTCCGGGACATGTATATTGACTAGTATAAATGCCAATGGTATCAAACTCAAAAATTCAGACTTAACCAATAACCAAAAATTGATTATGGATGGAACCGGACAGAATGGTATAGAAGCTCAAGGTGCAACGTTTAGCCTTAACAATAGTGGCGATCTTAAAATCTTCGCAACCAATAACTGGGCTATGATAATTGATAGCAATATGACCTTTCATAATTCTGGAAATATTGAAATTGATGGGGTTGGTGAAGGAATTCAACTTAAGAATGAATCTATAGCCTCCAACTCAAGTATAGCCTCTATAACAATCAAGAATTTTTTTGCCAGGGGTATTTTTATTCTGTCTAATTCCCATCTGGAAAATTTGGGTACATTAAGCTTGAACAATTCAATACTACAATCAGATGGAACAAATGGAATTTATAATGATGGTTATATCACCAATCATGGAGATATTCTGATCAATAATATTTTAGGGCTCAATGGTACCGGATTCAGAAATGAAGATACCCTTTCTAACTATGGTTATTTATATATTTCTTCTACGTTATCTAGTTCTATTTTTCAAAATGAACAAGGTGTTATAATTAACCAATCTACTGGATCTATGGATATAAGAGAAAATCAAAATAGTTCGGCAATTTTCTCTTTTGGAGATATAACTAATCACGGTGTACTAGATGCTAGAAATATTGCCGCTGCCTGCTTGAATATTGGAACATTAACAAATAAATCCACTGGTAGAATATTTTTTATTCCCAATCAAAATAATCAACCTGCCCTGGATAATAGAAATGTGATGCTTAATGAAGGCTGTGGCGAAATTGTCTTTGGCAGTTTTATAGATAACCTAGTTGCTGCGTCAATTGATAATCAGGGTTATATTTTGTTAAATGCGACTAATCCTTCTACGATAGTTGGAAATGTGACGAATACTGGATTGATTGAAGATAGAAAAGGATCATTAAAAGAGGATTACCTTTCCATCTTGAATATCGGGCTCTTGGTCCATCCTCTTTATGGGTTATTTGTCCTTGGCGTACCAGCCCAAGGTATATTGCTTGGCGATCAATTAGGGGTAAATCCCGATAATCAAATGTATTTTGATTCTCTTTTGACAATCCCAATGGGGGTATATAATCCTGTGACGAATACATGGGTGCCTAATGGATTTGCCAGTGTTGACGAGATCTGGTTAAACGTTCATACAACCTGTACACCTAATAGGGTGGTTAAGATTAAGCTACAATCAGCTATCGAAGGGAATTGTCCTAGTATTTCTTTGGAGGCTACCATGGAAAGTGATGTAGACTGGTTTAATCCCTTCTTATGGAGTGGGGATCAGGTGCCTACCTATTGCCATGACATCGTTATCCCAAGTGGTAAATTTCCTACAATTTTTAATAACAATATTGGATATGGACAGACTATTGACATTCAACTAGGTGCTGTATTGACGATTGATGGTCAGCTCGATATATTATCAAACTAGAATGTATTTTTAAATTGTGTGCAAATCCAGAAATAGTCGCATATAAGTAATTCGTTCGCCAGCTTATGTAGAAAAATAAGCTGGGCTCTCTCATTCTATCGCCTACAACAAAACCGTTAAAACCGAGTTGCTCTTTCAAGACATCTGTCAACAGTTCTTTGTCACCGTGTAGCTTCCTGCCTTGCCAGCTTGAAAAAGAGGCCATCACTGTTTGCACTCCTGCAGGTATGGCACTGTAGTAACCGGCCGCATGCACGTCTCGTAAATCTGCTTCACTAATAGCATCACCTTGATCGACACCTTTTCTGTCGCTCCGTCAGCGAGAAATGCCAGTTGTCGAGACCATATATGCTGAAAATCCATGTTAAGATTAACCCAATCGAAAAAAAATCTATTCTCATTTTATCTTGTCTATTATTTATTCTTTGGTGGCATGCAACACAACTTCCCAAATAAACCGTCGATTTAGTATGGTTTATTTTTTGTTTGGTGCATGGTGTGATTAGTTTAGTTTTTAATTTGTTGAACAGTCGATTTGCTAAAGATTACTCATCTATGCTAATAAGGATTGGAAGGCATTATTTCCCATGCCTTAATCGATTTTGCATTGATATTGCCATCGGTTGAAAATAAAGTAATCCCAGTACCTCCAAGTGTTGGGTAAATTCTTCGAGCTATCGCCTGCCGATCGTTTGCATACACTTCAACAATAGATTTATCCACAAAAATTCTCAATACAAGTGGTTCCCCTTCGTTAAGTTCGAATGGTGCTTCTTCAATAATTTTACGCCCAAAACTTAAACCTGATTTTCTAGTGTCGACCTTAAGTTTCTTATCTTTAAGATCATAGTAAACCACGGTTTCTTCCCGACTATCTTCCGATACACAAACTTTTATTCCATATTGTGTTGAAGCATTGGGCTGAATAGTTAACTCCAGTTCCATTAATTCGTTTCCCAGTTCATTCAATTCCACTTCACCCCCCGCATTTACTTTTACATTTGAAAGTATTTTTTCATTTATTCTCAATGTCTCTATTTCTTTAACTGGCCTCATCCCAAGTGTTCCGTCCTCATTAAGCCATAAAGATCGAGGAATCCCATAGGTCCCTGTCCATCCATTAAATTTAACTAGTGAATCCGGACGATCATCAAAAATCCATGACCACATGATTTGTCTGCCTTTGTCATCAATAAGTGCTTCGGGGGCAAAATAGGTATTGTCATTCCAGGTCATACGTCCATGTATTTCAGGAAAAAAATTATCGCTCTTATAATCTCCAACATAGTACTGGCAACCGTAATTGTGGCTAATAAAAAGTAAGAGATGCTTCCCACTAGGTGTACCACCATCCGCATCTGATGGCAAAGGCAAAAAGCTGGGGCACATGTTATCTTCCGTTTTACTAGTCCATTTACGGTCTGACTTGTAGAACTCATGCAAATAGTTCCAATCCGTAAGATCGCTGGATACAAATAAATATAATCTATCGCCTTGATAATCTAGGGAATCCGTGGGAAGGGCGGGTTCGTCTCTATTCGCTGGTAATCCTTTTCCACGTGATCCGTATTTCCTGAGCACCAATAAATTACCGGTAAGCAAGTAATACTGACCATCTTTTTTCCAAATATTGGAAGGATCAGCCGAACCAATGTGAATATCCTTTCCTGCTGGGTCCTTCATATCTGTTATCCCCCATTCAGTAGATTTAATAACCGGATTACTCCCAAACTTTTTCCAACTATTAAAATTATCATCCGTATTTTTTGCAAAGCCAATACCTTTATCGCCCCAGAGCATCCAATAGGATAATACAACCGTGCCATCGTCATCAACAAAGGCTCCTCCACTAAAAACTCCTTCATCTCCATCGCTTGGGATTAATGCATCCGGGTGATGCCTCCAGTGAAACAGGTCCTTACTAGATACATGCCCCCAGGAGAATCCTTGGTCAATACGGTTATATAGGTACATTAAATGATAACGTCCATTAAGGTAGAATGCACCATTCGGGTCAAATGGATATCCTACATCGTTGGGAATGCAAAAATGATAAGCGGGGCGATATGGATCTGCCAAAAGACGTTCTCTAAATTCTGTGGTTGACTTAATAATTTCTTTGGGAATATCTTGATCAGGTTCAACGAGAACAGGAACCGGATTTTCTTGAGATACTGCGCCTAAATGCAAAAAAAAGATCGTTGTTAAAATCAATAAACACTGTTTTTTCATAATAATAATTCTATTACATTATTCGTCAATTGTACCCATGGATGGCTAGTGCAACCTACTTAGCTGCACATGGCCATTATGAGCTTTTTACACCTTATTATAGCCAGTCCGTCTATTATCCTTTTCCATGTCCTAACCAGTTGACAATTAATTGATCAATTAGAAAAATTAGGGCCATTAAAATGAATGAAAATAAATAGACAACTATTTTCTTTTTGATAGGTATTCCAATTTTCACTTTAACATTGGTGAGGTTATTAAATGCTTGTATTACGTTCTCTCGATTCATCAAAAGAATAGTTAACAGCATAACAAAATATATCACAGCACTTCCTAGTGCACCATACGCATCAAGAAAAAAAATGTCAAATACAATCACGTTTACCATTATTGGAATCAAAATGGCTACACCAATTAGCTTCGTTCTATTGGATAGTAGCAACCAGGCTCCAAGAATCTCAGCTAGGCCAATGAATAGTATATATCCAAATGATCGTCCCATAAAAGTCCAGGCTAATTCAAAGTTAGGAACTTGTGCAATTGGTGTTAAGGCAATGTCCTCGGGTAATCTAGCTGTTGTGTAAAACTGGCCGCCAAAAAGTTTAGCAAACCCATAAACATTTAAGAAAATGAAGACATAAAGTCGACATGTCAATTCCAATATTTCTTTAATATCATATTTCTTCATGATGGTATGCTTATAATTGTACCCACTGTTAATATATGCGTAGTGCAGGATAAAATTACATCCGTATTCAATTTAATATCGATGTTTATTAACAGTTAATTTGTTCATTTTTAGTACTTCCACCGCATTACGTTAAATATTGTGAAGGAGCCTTTTCTTATTTATACCCTATTTCTCTTATTTCTTGATCTCTAACTCTACAATTGATTGATTGAATATATTTTTATATTTTCTCTTTTCAAAAGTATGAAATAGAACTACTCCCGCACCATCGAACACTTTTTCTCTCTGGCTAATCCATAGGACAGACGATCCGATTCGCAATCAATCAAATAGCCAAGTTTAGATTTATTTAGGTGGTTCGCCTACAATCGGTAGAACATTATACTTTGCTGTTCGCTCATCGCTGATTTCACCAGACCAATTCAGTCCGAATGCAAAGTCATAGGTGTTGCCCTCGCTATCAATATGACATTCCATATCGCGAGGTACATCCTCAAATTGCGCCTCTACGGTTTCCATATTCAAAGGCATTTGAAGGGGCAGTAGCCCAGACGGTTCTTCCTGACCGGTAATAATTTCAAGGAATGCTTTGTCGGGTACATTGGCTGACCTGCCACCACCGAACCCTACCAGGATTACATCAACTTCACTTTCGAATTCCTCAAAGACCATTGGATTGGACAGGTCTATCACAACGATGACTTTTTCCACGGTGGATGCGGTGTTCAGCACAAGATTCAGGTGACTTTCATTCGTAATGATTCCTGTCTCTCTAAAATATGAGCGATTCTCCTTTACCAGTTTCTCTGTACCGTTTTCTGTCACCTCGATCATATCTCCCCCCAGGGACTCCCGACGTACGAATTCAGAATCTGCCGTGTAGGGACGATATTGCAGTGAAATAGGCAGATAGTTAAATTCCTGAGCCTCAACCGGAATACCTGGGGATTCCTGACCATCATCCCTCATACCTCCGAATTCAGTGAATGTTGGATTCCCGTTTTTAGGATTGGTTATCCTGACGATGGCAAAATCACATTGGGCTATTTCTTCTTTGGATGCACGTATGATATCCTCTTGAGATAGCGTTGGATTGCCTTCGTCATCAGCCGGACCGGTGAACGTATTGGCCAGCGCATCGGTTACCACATCGTAATATTCTCCGGCTGCTTTGAGGTTGAATCCTGGATCGGCAGATGCTGGTGTTCTTCTAAAACCGCCAGTCGCTGCTGCGTATATCCTGGGGATATATACGCTTGGTTTTTCGCCTCCCGGTGATGCCTTATGAATAATGCCGCCACTGTTCTTCAACATCACAATGGATTTGAGGTGTGCCCGGTGTCCTGCGGCATTATGTTCTGCATTGTTAGGGATTGATTCGGCCACTTCGAGATTGAGGTATGGATTGTCGACAATGCCGATATTGAAGTGGGTTCTCAGTATTCGCTCAGTGGACTTCTTCATGATTTCGTTCATTTCTATTTCACCAAGCTTGGCAACGCCGAGTTCATAAGCCTCCATGGCTAAATCCACACTTTCCTGCCCGTCTCTACCGTCGCCTCCGAACGCATCACATCCAACTTCCAGCGTGACTAACCTTTTTTCCACCGGGGTCAAATTTTCAACACCATAATTCTTGTTGGTAAGGATACCAAAGTCCGTCAAGATATAGCCATCCCAGCCATATTTTCCTCTCAACAAATGGTTGATTTTGTAGGTACTGAAGCTGGTGCCCACACGCTCTCCGCCTACAGGAGAACCATCGGCTTCAATGCCGATAGAATAGTTGGTCATAGCAGCTGATACCGTTTTGGTTTTGCCTGGTAAGTCCATACAGGCTTTAAACGGTAGGATATGCGTAAAAAACTGACCTCCGGGGAATATGTTATATGCCCCGTCACGTGTATGCGACTCGCGACCACCTTCGGCTGCACCGTCTCCGGGGAAGTGCTTCATTTGATTGTTTACACTGTGTTTGCCCCAACCCAAATCGTTTCCTTCTTCATCGTAGGTAGATTGCCATCCGTTGATTATGGCCCTGGCCATATCCATTGACAGAGCAGGGTCCTCACCGAACGTACCAGGAATACGTCTCCATCTTGGCTCTGTAGCCAGGTCCATTTGTGTTGCGACTTGCATGGAAATTCCCATAGCACGCCATTCTTCAGACATCATTCTGCCGTATTGAGCTCCCACTTCAGGGTCGAAAGTGGCCGCCAAACCAAGGTTGCTTGGCCAGCTGGATACGTCTCCTGTCCTGGGGTCATCTATCCAAACTGCAGGAATACAGACTACCTTGTCAAGACCTTCAATGTACTGTTGTACCAGGTTATTCCAATTAACCTTTGTCCTGGCATCAGCAGTTCCACCACGGGGCGCTCTAAGCTGCCTATAACCCAAATTAAGTGAATTCTTAATTATAGTATCCAGGGTATCCGCATTAACAGTCCAACTACCGAATGGATTCATCTTCATGCCCATCATCTGCTCGATTGGAATCTCGTCTACAATGGCTTTAGCCCTTGTTTCAAAATCAACTCGCCAGTCTTCAAATTGATCCAACAGGTTGTTCCTATTGAGATCTTTAAACGCATATCCATCTACCTGTATCAGCTGAAGCCCTGAACTCTTTGAATATCCGAGGGTAGCCCCGTCTTCATTTGTTACCCTAGTCCAACCCTCTGGGGTGAGTGATTCCGACCACTTGACTTTACCGGACCCAAGCAGGACAGGTTTTCTAGGGTAATCTTCTGCTTCACTTTGGGATAAAAATAAAGCAGCAGCACCTGCCAGTAGCACCAAGATAAACAGGATTTTTTTTGATGAAGTAATGGCTTTAAATAAGTTCATTGGTTTACTTTATTCTTTTAAAAGTTATAATTATTTCACCACCGATAACCTAAACAAAAAGAGCTAGATTTTTGTAACAGCGTTGATCCGCGTGATTATTTGAAGTTCTTTTTCTTCCTTGTTTTCCAATAGTGAAAAATTGTATTTCTCTAATTTAATCAATTTATATATTTAAAGCCCTGCAACATCTAGATATGACATTGCACCTTTGTATTCAATTAATGGGTTCTTAAAGTAGCGGATCGACAAGTCAGTTTAAAATTAGCAGTTTAAGGCATGCGTTCATATCATTTGTTAGCATCTTAAATGTCCTTCAAAACCATGATTATTATTTATAAAACTGTATAATCAAATAATTTTCCCGCTGGTCTACCTTATGGGCTACATAGAAATCCTTTACATCAACCTTTAAGCCATACCATTCGATCTAAAAACCATCTTCTGATCAAATAGGCAACGATACACCGAGTACCTTATATAGGTGGAATTGAAGTAATTTGATGTGAACGTGCCAAGAGTTAAAGAAAAGCTTTTAGCTACCCCAAAAATCTCTCCCGATTAGCGAAACTGGATAGTCTATTTTAAGAAAATTTTAATTTCTTATGCAGACTATCTTTAAAGCTGGCTCCAATAGGGATGATATTTTGACCGATGTGGATGGCTTCAGAATCAATGCTAGAGATCTTATATGTATTCACAATGTAAGATCTTTGTACTTGCGTAAAATGATCAGGAAGGCTGTGCAATGCTTCACTAATGGAAGCTCTGCTGAGGATCTTAGCACTTAGCGTGTGATAGGTAATGTAATTCCCGTCCTTTTCAAGAAATAGAATGTCATCGGCCTTTAACAAATGAGTTCTTGAGCCACTTTTTACCTGAATGGTATTGTTCTTTTCAGCAACCTCTTTAACAGGTTGAGAAAGCAGCTTACTCACCGTGTTAGTAAATCGCTCCAGTGAGATGGGTTTTAATAGATAATCTACAGCTTGAACCTCATAGCTCTCTACAGCATAGTCGGAATGAGCGGTGGTAAATATGACCCTGGTGGTTTTACCTATCATTTTTGATAATGAGATTCCAGAAATATGTGGCATATTGATGTCCAGGAATACAATATCTGTTGGCTCCTTAGAAAGGTATTCAAATGCCTTGAGTCCGTTGCGAAATGTAGCCATCAATTCAATTCCATTAAAATGTTGGAGATAGCTTTTAAGTAATTCAATTGCTTTAGGTTCATCATCTACAATGATTGCTTTCATGTGGTTTCCAATCTGAGGGTTAATAAATAAATATCATTTTGTTGAATTTCCAGCTTATGCTTGTTTGGGTAGATTAGATTCAGTCTTCTCCTTACTGCATCAATTCCTGTACTTTTTCCTTCGTCTTGATGTTGTCCTTCTATGATTTCATTTTTGATGGAGAAGGTAATTACATTTTTTTCCGTAAGGTCAAACATTAAATCAATACTTGTTTTACGTTCGGGTTCAGTGCCATACTTAAAGGCATTTTCTACAAATGAAATAAACAAGCCCGGTTCTACCAGCTGATCAATTTGCTCCCCTTTTATATCGAAGTTGAAGTCCACTTCATCAGTTTCAAATCGAAGCAATTGCAGGGAAATATAGTTTTGGATAAAATGGATCTCCTTTTGAATGCTAATCCGATCTTCACGCGTCTCATCGACCACAAAACGAAGGAGTTGAGACAGTTGTTCAAAGGACTGGGTAAGTTTAGGAGCACTTTGCTGATCTACCATGGAGAGGAGGTTATTGAGTGCATTGAAAAGAAAATGTGGTTGAAGTTGATTGCGGAGAAGGCTGATTTCTGCCTTCCTTTTATCAAGCTGAAGTTGCTGTTTCTGTTTTTCAGTATACGACCACATCCTGGTCAGACCATAGGCGATGGAAATGCTGAAATAGAAAAGCGAAATTCCAATCGATAGGGAAGGAGGAAGCAAATAAGGACCTTCCATGAAAACAGGAAGTTGATTAGTGAAAATAATAATCGTCAAGCAAATAACGTACAACAGCAATGCCCTGGAGATAATTAATGACCTTCGAATGTCTGAGGTAAGCTTGCTTAGGTTCCAAATATTGAGATAAGAGAAAATCGCTGCGATAAATATGCAAAAAAGGATTCGGACAATCAGTTGAGAGTTTCTGATGGTGTGGATCGTTTCCGTATCATTAATAATTTCTATTTCCTGACGCTCGATCGAAAAACCACTGGTAATTAACCAGGTGGTGGCAATCCAAAATAAGCTATGGAGTGCAATGAATTTCCATTTCATGAGCTAAAAATAATAGCTTTAAGGGGGTTCGCGTATAATCTGGTATGAATATGCATGTAGATGTTACAAAACGTACTTTTTTTAGCTTCATACAATTTCTGGAAAGATTGATAACCTTTTTTGGAGCACCGGTCCCTCTGAGAGATAAACATTGAAAATATCCTATACTATTGCGTTAAATCAAAAAAAAATAAAGATATGAAGCAATTATTTCTTTTATACCTCATTTTATTGGTTACTGGTCTGCAGGGTCAACCTAAACCTAACGTATTGCAGGACCTTGCTTTGGAGTCGAAAGTGGACGAACTGGTTGCGCAGTATCAGGCATTGGATATTTTTTCAGGAGTAGTTTTGATAGCAGAAAAAGGTAACCCAATCTATCATAAAGCTTTCGGATTAGCGGACAGGGAAAAAGGAATTGAAAATACGCTTAGCTCACGATTTGATATCGGTAGCATGAATAAGTCGATGACCAAGGTGTTGATTCTTAGACTGGTAAATGAAAGTAAACTATCACTTCAGGATAAATTGGGTAAATACCTGAATGGATTTCCTAAAGAAGCTGCAGAAAATATTACGGTCGAGTATCTGCTAAATCATCAGTCGGGATACGGCGATTATCATACACCCGAGTATTGGGTTATCCCCATGGAAAAGAAAAGTTTGCAAACTGCATTGGAGCATATTAAGAAACAGCCCTTGATGTTTCCTCCGGGTGATGGTCAGGAATATAGCAATGCTGGGTATGTTCTTTTAGGATTGATAGCTGAGAAAGTAACGGGTGAAACTTACTACGATCTGATAGAAGAACAAATCATAAAACCACTACAAATGAACGATACGTATTTACGTGGGAAATATTCGGTACCAAATCGATCCATAGGTTATTATAAAACGATGCGCGGAGAGTTGTTAAATAACGACGACTTTCAGGAAATTCCTACTCCGGCCGGTGGATTTTACTCAACGGCTACTGATATGTTAAAATTCTACAGGGAATTTCATTATGGGAATTTACTGTGGGATGAGCAGACCAAGTCATTGGATGTTATGTACCCATTTTATCAGGAACATAGCACTACTGGTGGAGCGATGACCCATGCAGGAGGGTTTGAAGGTGCAAACACCGTACATTATGAAATTATTCGAGATCAGATATCCGTAGTGGTTTTTGCTAATATGGATGAGGTGGTAGCGGAAAATCTGGGAGCGGGTATTTTGGCCATTATCCGCGGACAACAACCAAAACAACCTGCGCTTCCTGCGGAGCAGTCGGTTTACATGGCCTACGAATCAAATGGCATTGACTATGTAAAGAAGAACTGGAAGAATCTGACCATCAATTTTCATCCAGAGGATCCCAGAGACATGATTTTGAATGCGGTAGGGTATGAACTACTACGAGGAGGACAAACCCATGATGCGATTGAGATTTTTGGTTTAAACATTCAACTATTTCCAAAGGTTGCCAATTGTTGGGATAGCTATGGAGAAGCACTTTTGGAAAATGGCAGGAAAAAGGAGGCACTCAAAGCATATAAGAAAGCCCTAAAAATCAGACCGGATTTACCTTCAGCCAAAAAAGCCGTAGATTTGTTAGAAGGCGA
Source organism: Lewinellaceae bacterium (assembly GCA_024639065.1). Classification (GTDB taxonomy): domain Bacteria; phylum Bacteroidota; class Bacteroidia; order Chitinophagales; family Saprospiraceae; genus JAHEJC01. The sequence continues at coordinate 16,015 of JAHEJC010000081.1, forward strand.
ATGATGATGAAAATCAAATTATGGATACTAATTATGTTGCTCACATTAGCAACCTGTTCTTCCTGGGAATCCGGTTTTGACTTTATCTCTGTTGAAGGCCAGAAGATAATAACAACCCATCGGTTGCCCATGGAATTTCAAGTACCGGATGGTTTTTCCCTTTTTGGAGAACATGATTTTATTGAAGTCCATGACGATGTGCCATTCAAAGTTTCCACTGTCACATTCATCTCGGAGGAGGCGATGTTGATATTACTTGCCGAAGAACAGCTCAATCCGGAGGGAACATTTACGTATGATCTCCCTTTGGATACTTTAAATAATTATCAGGTATACCGAAGAGCAGGGTGTTTTAATCTGTTCGAAGAAACAGAGCAGGACATGAAAGAAAATAGTTACTTAAGGTATCTTAAGAAAAAAGATTTCAACTTCGATCAGGGATTGAATATGGTTCAGTTCATTCTGATCAATGAGAAAAAATCTGCTGAGGTGGTGATGTCTTATGCAACTCTTCAACAAGCCTGTATGAATACTGCTCCTCCTGTAAACAAGGCAAAAAGTATGTTTTCAACATTTGAAATTCTTCCATGATCCTGGAGGTATTATTGGGGGTAGTATGAGACTTGCGCTGATAGTATCGTTCGAATATCTTCCTTTATCTGATCCAAGTTATGTTTAACCAAAGTTCCTCTCTAATACAAGTCCATCCTTGTCTGTCCAAATCAACCTACTTATACAACCAGAATTTTACGTTCTTTGTTTCTTGGTTGGTCAGGGATTAATTGTTCAGAACTCTATTCAAACTATAGGGTTGTTAAAAACCAATTTAGATTTTTTCGTAATATGTAATCTTTAAACGAAATCCTTCTTCGTCTCCTTTTAGTAAAACGTAAGATTAATGAGGGTCTATAACGCTTATTGCTGATCATATCGTCTTACAAAAGGTTACCATTAAAATTCCTCTTGTAGAAAACTTAGTCAGGTATTTAAAAAAACATTTCCCCAAAGCCACTAATTTAACCAATCACTGTAAACTCGCAGTCAGATTGTCTTCCGTGATTGCTTTTATTCCATGTTGTAGCGAGTTTTATTGATTTTTTGGTTCAGTTTTATTAAACATGTACCGGGCAATTTTCCATTCCCCATCTACTTTTTCAAAGACGAAGAGTTCTCTATTTGCTTCCGGAATTGTATCTCCGGCAGCATGAATAAGTGTGCTTCCTTTTGAACTGGTTACTGCAAATGCCATGTTCCCTTCCACTTCTATTTCTTCAATAAAAAATTCTATGTTCAGCTGGATTTGCGAAAAGACAAATTCGTAAGATTTTAAAATTCCTTCTGAGCCTATACCAGAGGGAGCTTCAGTTGGCATGAATATTCCATCCTTTGTGTAAAGTGATTGAGCCAACTTAGCGTTTGATGTGTTCAGTGACTTTTCATATTCTCTTAGTAGTTCTTCTATTTTTTGTTTTTCGTGCTTTTGCATGATTTCTGTATTTTCTGTTGAAATATTTATTAATTCTTGATTCTTGTTTTCATTGCAGGAAGCCATTATGAACATGGCTATTACGGTGATTGCTATCTTTTTCATTTTAATTATGGTTTTGATGAATCCATTCATTCAGAGATGTGAATTTTCCTGTTGCAATTTCTTCAGCCAACTGGATTTGAGATTCTGCTCCTGGCCCCATGTAGGTATGCGCTTCAAAATATGCCAGCATTTGGGCAATTTCCCCAGCTCCTTGAAAGAAGGTTGAAAACACCTTTCCTGGAACCTGTGTGAAGCTGTACGTTTTACCGATAGTCTTGTAAGCAGCGAGCACATCATCAAAACTGTATCGTTCACTTGCCAATGACAGGTAGCTTCCTTTACCAACTTTTTCGGGAGCCAAGAATGCTCCTGCCACAACTTTACCAAAGTCGTTGATGTCCGCCATGTGAATTACTTGTTTACTTGGGTCTAATGGTAAAGTCCATCCAATACTCCCATCTTCTTTTGGTTGCGGCCCCATCATTCCAATAAAATTTTGGAAGTAAAAAGGAGGTTGAACGAATGTGTAGTTTTCAAATCCAGCATTTTTTATCATTTCATCCACTTTGGCTTTACCAGTAAAATGGGGAACATCAAATTGGCCATGGCTAATTTTTTCCACGTCTGGGAGTGTAGACCAAACAAAATGATTGACTCCAGCATCTTTGGCTGCTTGAATAGCTGTCTTGCCTTGGGCAACCTCATCGGCACCTTCCCAAAAGTTGGTCACTACGAACACGCCGTGCGCGTTTTTAAATGCCTCTGTTAATGAACTTAAGTCAGTTAAGTCTGCCTTAACTACTTCGTTAGCTTTACCAACATATTTGTCCGGGCTTCTTGTAGCGGCTCTTACTTTGAAAGTACCGTCCTTTAGTAATTCATTTACAACTCCTTTGCCTTGTGAACCTGTCGCTCCGATTACTGTGATTACTTTTTTTTCCATCTTATATTTATTTTAGAATTTATAATACTACAAAGATGGAGTGCCTCTAGAAGATGCACCTATAAGGTAGTTTAAGAAAGAGTCTTAATGTAGATTAAGATTTGGCGATTTTTTTGCGAATGGTACTTAGGAACTCGGGGGTTATACCAAGATAGGAGGCGATTTGAACATTAGAAATACGACGAAAGAAGTAGGGGTAGCGTTTTAAAAAGTCGAGATAACGTTCCTCTGCAGTTGAACTGATGTTTTGAAGGATCCTTCGTTGAGCACTCACTAATGCATTTTCTGTGAATACCCTAAAAATCCGGTTGAATTTGGGGAAATCGACAAAGAGTTTGAGTTGATCTTCTTTTTTTATTTGAAGGATAATGGAGTCTTCTAAAGCTTCTATATATAGTTTGCTCGGTTCCTCCGAATGGAAACTGCCAATGTCTCCAATCCACCAATCCTCAACGGCAAATTGCAGATTGTGTTCTTTGCCTTTTTCGTCGACAAAATACATTTTGAAACAGCCTTCAACTACGAATGTATTGTGTTTGCTTATATCACCTTCCTGAAGGATAAATTGCCTTCGTTTAATTCTTCGTTCCTGGAAAACGTTTTCCACAACAGACTTTTCTTCTTCGTTTAAGGGAAGAAAATTATCGAAATAGTCTATGAGTGGTTTTGTCGTCATTATTCAAATTCGCTACGACAATTTAATAAACACAATTGAATTTAATTAATTGTATAAAGCTACCTTAATTCAGTGGACTTTTAAGCTCGATGCGCACCATGCCACGGCCATTTGGTCCCTAGACACGACAATAGCCAGCAAGGAAAACGTCAATTCATGAAAAATGCCTCCTACAATCCATATAAAGCCTAGTATAATCCACGCCCAACGAGATGATTTTCAGCTAACCAGGTCATTTTCATACTAAATAAACCAATTAAAATTAAATAGGAACTAACTAGCTAAAATACCGTAAAATAAACGTTAGTGACTGATAACAAATAAATAATCGCACATTACATTCCACGACAGCTTTATTTGTATTAAAGAAAACCTAAGTACAAAAAGTGAAAGGTTGTGAGACGAGAATGATAAGCAAAACGGATCCACCTAATAAGGGAATCCGGAAGATGAAACCTACGCAAAAACAACGCCCTAAGTCAGAGTACATGAGGTATCCAATGACTCTTACCAAATTTAAAAATTTGTACTATTTATAATAAGAAACAGAGCCATAATCGACCCTGTTTCTTATTATAGGCCTTACCTGGCAATCATCAACTTACGATGAATAATTCCAAAGTCATTAGCTACTTGAACCACATACAGTCCTGGAGCAATTGACTCCAGGCCAATCTCTTCCTCATGCTCCCCATGCACATAATATCGTTGATCGACAGACCACACCTCCTTCCCAGTATTGTCCAAAAGTCTGGCGTTGAAATTTCCTGCTTGCTTTATGGATAGCCTTAAGGTGACATATGAATCAGCTGGATTGGGTGTAAGAGCAATCGAAGCATGATTAGCTAACTCATAATCTCGAACACTGGTTACTGCATCACATGCGTCCCCTACTCCATCTCCATTGGCATCCAATTGTTCCGGATTGGCGAGCAGTGCACAATTATCTAAGTGGTTGGCCAAACCATCTCCATCAGCATCATCATCACAAGGATCACCGATCCCATCACCATCTAAATCAGCCTGAGTCTCATTACTATTGAATGGACAATTATCTTGGCTATTCATGATGAAATCTCCATCGCTATCAGCAAGTGGTTCGCATAAATCGCCAATACCATTCGAATCCAGATCCATTTGATTTTCATTCATTGTGAAAATGCAATTATCCTGACTATTGGGTATTTTATCTCCATCTAAATCGTCATCACAAACATCGCCTATCTTATCACCATCTGTATCAGCTTGATCAGGATTTGCGGCCAAGGGGCAATTATCCTGATCATCAGAAATGCCGTCTTCATCTTGATCCACTATCACTACTCCTCCTTCATTTTGAACCGTAAACTGCCATCGAATCGTATCCAAAATG
>JAHEJC010000413.1 GCA_024639065.1 Lewinellaceae bacterium
AAAATGATCAAGAGGACAAAACGCCACCGGGATATTAAACTAGTCTTATCTGTAGGGGCAAAAGGATTCAAAAACAACCGTATTTTTGATTAAGATGAGGGTGAGAGATTCAATCTGGGTTTTATCACCCACTCATAAGAACCAAATAATATAACAGAGAATAAAACATTTGCAGCCAATGTATTCCAGAAGAAAGGAATACCCGCCGTATAGGCCATCAGGAGTCCGGATATATTTGCCGGTAAACTGATGCTACTCAACCAAACTCCAAAATTAGAAACTAAAAAGAAGATTGCGGAGGCAGCAATACTAGATCCTAAAACAGATCCAATATTGATCTTTTTTAAAAACTTCATGCCAAAAAGAGCAATAAAAATAAAGCCCAAATAGGTGAATACATTGCCAAACCAGGCATCAAGCCCACTATAATAAGCACCATAAACCAAGTTGTTTAGGATTATATCAGATAACCATAGGGCGATAAATGGAACTATTAAGGCAAGACGTTTGTCTTTAAAATAAGCCGCTCCAAAAAGAGCAATGGCTCCGACCGCGGTAAAATTGGGTGCATGAGGGATCAATCTTGACAATGCAGCCAATAAGATTAAGGAACTTACAATTATAATATTCTTGTTTGGCTTCATAACTTAGCATTTCATTTTTACAAATGTATTATCAATTAGCAACATTTATCATATTTGACCTACATAATTAAGAAATAATTATCCAATTCAGTTCAATTTATCTACATGAAATTTAAAGTTTATCAACTACTAGGGATCGTATTATTTTACACATCGACGATAATTGCTCAGCCAGACCGATGGCAACAACGCGTTAATTATGTAATGGATATCGACTTTGATGTTCAAACCCACCGATTTTCCGGAGTCCAAAAATTAGAATACACCAATAACTCTCCGGATGTTTTGGATCGAGTGTTTTATCACCTATTTTTTAATGCATTCCAACCCGGCAGTATGATGGATGTGCGTAGTCGAAATATTGCGGATCCTGATCGAAGGGTGAAGGACCGTATTTCTAAACTGTTACCCGAAGAGATAGGATACCAAAAGATCGATGCTTTACTCCAGGATGGACAAGAAACAGCTTACGAAGTCGTAGGAACTATTTTGGAAGTAGACTTGGCCAAGCCCATTCAACCTGGAGAAACAACACTATTAGAGATGCATTTTAATGCCCAGGTACCCGTTCAGATTCGTCGATCGGGAAGAGACAATGGAGAAGGTATTTCTTATTCCATGTGTCAGTGGTATCCCAAGCTGGCTGAATATGATTATCAGGGATGGCATGCCAATCCTTATATTGGCCGTGAATTTTACGGAGTTTGGGGCGATTTTTTGGTGAATATTACCATTGATAAAGATTATGTGATAGGTGGGACTGGATATCTTCAAAACCCCACTGAGATAGGACATGGTTATGTGGATGCAAATACTGAAGTGACTCAAAATGTAGAAAATGGCAAACTTACCTGGATTATTAAAGCTCCAAATGTGCATGACTTTATGTGGGGGGCCGATCCTGACTACACGCATGACTCTTTCAAGCGAAAGGATGGAATGGTTATGAACTTTTATTATCAAAAGAATCCAAAAACGGAAGAAAGTTGGAGTAAACTGCCAGCCATCATGGATGTGGCTTTTGACTATATAAATGAACATTTTGGTCAATATCCTTATGAGCAATATTCCTTTGTGCAGGGAGGTGATGGGGGCATGGAATATCCAATGGCTACATTCATCACCGGACATCGATCTTTAGGCAGTCTGGTGGGAGTATCCGTACATGAATTGATGCATAGTTGGTACCAAATGATTTTAGGGACCAATGAAAGTCTGTATGCTTGGATGGATGAAGGGTTTACAAGTTATGCGTCCGGTCGAATCATGAATCATCTACGCAAGCTTGAGCTAATTCCTGGTAATTATATTGAAAATCCGCACGTAGGAACCTATATGGGGTTTAGTCAATTTTTAAGAACAGGCTATGAAGAACCGTTATCCATGCATGCAGATCACTTCGACCGCAATCAGGCATATGGAGTCGCTGCCTATACCAAGGGAAGTATTTTCCTTAATCAGCTGGAATATATTATTGGTAAGGAAGCATTTGATAAGGGGCTTTTGGATTATTTCAATACCTGGAAATTTAAACACCCGAATCCGAATGATTGCATCCGTGTTTTTGAAAAGGCCTCCGGACTAGAATTAGATTGGTACAAAGAGTATTGGGTATATACCACTCTTACCATCGATTATGGTGTAAAAGAGGTAAGTGGCTTGGATGGCAAAGTCAATATTACTTTAGAAAAAGTCGGTCGTATGCCTATGCCCATTGATCTAGTGGTTATAAAAACGGACGGGACGGTACAAACCTATAATATTCCATTACAAATCATGCGTGGATCTAAACAAGATTCCCGATTAGGTATGGAAGTAAAAACAATGGATGATTGGCGATGGACGGACCCTACCTATACTATAGAGATTGAGGATCAAGTTGAAGATATTGAATCAGTCGAAATAGATCCATCATTTAGAATGATGGATGCTGATCGCAGTAATAATAAGAAGAAATAGTCCATGAGTCAATTTTTTATTCCCATTTTTCGGGCGGTGATTTGTTATCTAGGGAAATATCAAAAATAAAATCGCAAAACGCTCAAAACCAGTTGTTGACCAATAAACCGCAGAGACGCTAAGATAGCGCAGCATCTATATGCTGCGCTTAGTAAAAAGGCAATAAGGTCAATGAGATGTAAAAGTGCTCTGGACTTTATCCACATCAGAAAAAATTTGAATTTTTATTGGTTGTATTTATCAAGGTGATGCTTGACTGAAGGAAGACCCTCCGCAATAAAAAAAATGCGTCTGCAAGACAGCAAAAAAAAATACAGATGTAAATCCAGGGTGAAGTAAACGAATTGTCCACCCAGATTAATCTACCAATACTAGCTTCCGATTACGAGCCTTAATTCTCTGGCTTTTGGTTTCTGCAAAAATATTTTTACCATTCTGTTAATAATTATCCATTTTTGAATGAGCATTTTAAATGAAAGCTATTACCTTGAACATCGTGGATACATTAGATAAATATCGCGACATATATAAGCAAGCACTTTTGGAAAATGTGATCCCGTTTTGGGAAAAGCATTCATTGGATTCTAAATATGGTGGTTACTTCTCTTGTCTCGATCGTTCTGGAACGGTTTATGATACCGACAAGTTTATCTGGTTACAAGCCAGACAGGTTTGGACCTTTGCAATGTTATATAATCGAGTAGAAAAAAGAAATGAATGGTTGCGTATCGCATCTTTAGGAATTGAATTCTTGAAAAAGTTTGGTAGGGATAATTCCGGAAATTTCTATTTTTCATTGGATCGTCAAGGAATTCCGTTAGTTCACTCTTACAATATTTACTCAGATTGTTTTGCAGCACTGGCATTTCATGAATTTTGGAAGGCGACCGGTGATCCCGATAGTTATGAAATAGGGAATCTGACCTACAAAAAGTTTCTGTCCAGACTGAAACATCCCAAAGGTAGATTTGAAAAATCTACCGGGAATCGAAATTTGCAATCATTTGGTCTTCCGATGATGACCGCTTATCTAAGTTCTGAGTTAGCTGAGCATCTTGATTCATCGGTCGTCAATAAAGTTTTTGACAATTGTATTCAAAAAATTACTAAAACACATTATGATGAAGCGTTAGGCATTATTAGAGAATTTACAACAGACGATGGTTCATTTATTGACTGTTTTGAGGGACGCCTGATTAATCCTGGTCATGGTATCGAAGCCATGTGGTTTTTAATGGACATAGCATTAAAGAGAAATAATAATGATTTATTCAGCTTTTGTGTGGATACTTGTCTGAGAATCCTGGAATTCAGTTGGGATAAAAAATATGGCGGAATATTTTATTTCATGGATGCAAAAGGGGCTCCTCCACAACAATTAGAATGGGATCAAAAACTTTGGTGGCCTCATTTAGAAGCATTAATCGCTTTATCTAGGGCTTATCTGCATACTAATCGAGATGATGTAATGGATTGGTTTGACAAAGTTCATCAATATACCTGGGACAAATTCCCTGATCCGGAAAACGGTGAATGGTATGGTTATCTCAACAGGCAGGGGGAGCCGTTATTAAATCTCAAAGGAGGTAAATGGAAAGGATGTTTTCATCTCCCTAGAGGACTCTATGAATGTTGGCAAAATTTCGCAACGCTTTCCGACCAATCCTCATTGAACCAAACCAGGTTGGATTGATATGAGAAAATGGCTCCACTTAATGGTTTTTTCTTTGCTGGCGGCAAGTTTGATGGGTCAGAATAAGTCAGCACCCGTGCAATTTGAATGGGAAATCCTGACTCAGCTTCCTCTTGCCGAAAACAGCCTGATTCAACCCGGCTTGGCAGGCTCATTTATTGGATTACATAATGACGCTTTGGTTATAGGTGGTGGAGCTAATTTTCCAGAAGGCCCTGCCTGGGAAGGCGGAGAAAAAGTTTTCCACGATGATATTTATGTGTTGGTCAAAAACAGTGATGGCAAAGTGTCTTGGGTGGATAAGCAATCGCTTCATCTCCCTTTTAATATCGGCTATGGTGTATCAGTAACTACACCAGAAGGAGTGGCCTGTATTGGAGGAATGGATGGTGAAAGCCTTTCAAAAAAAGCATTTTTACTACGCTGGAATCGACAAAACCAGGAAATAGAAGTTGAGTTTCTTCCAGATCTCCCCGTTGGACTAGCCAATTTTGCCGGAGGTATAATTGGAGAAGTTATTTATGTAGCTGGAAGCCTTGAAGAAAATGAACGTAAATACTTTATAAGCCTTGACCTTAAGAATCGCTCCCAAGGTTGGTTGAATTTAGATCCATGGCCCGGTGCAGCTCGGACGCATATGGTAGGGGTGGTGCAAAACCAGGGAGAAAACGATTGTTTTTATTTGTTTAAAGGCCGGATGAAAACGGATAATGCAGTTAGTAAACTATTAGGTGATGGATACGTGTATAATCCTCGTAACCAGTCATGGCAAAGCCTAAGTAATGGACCAAATTCGAGTGGTGATTTTTTATCGTCTGCAGGAACGGGAATAGCCATAGGGGCAAATCATATTTTATTGTTGGGTGGTGCTGAGGGGTTTTTACTAAACGAACTGGAATCCTTAAGTGCTGAAATTTCGAATACACCAGATAATGTAAAAAAGCGCCGTGCGATTCAGGAAAGGGATTCCATCATGCGCAACCATCCTGGATTTTCAAAGGATGTCTGGGCTTTTCATACGATTACTGAAACCTGGGTCAAAGTGGGTCAACTTCCTAGTGGCAGTCAGGTAACGACCACAGCCCTCTTATGGGATAATGAAATAATCATTCCCACCGGAGAAATTTCTCCTTGCATTCGCACACCGGATATCTTGATTGGCAGGACAATACAAAACCTTCATTTTGGATCGCTAAATTATCTGGTAGTGATCACCTATTTACTGGTATTGGTGATGCTCGGTTTTTATTTTTCAAAAAACCAAAATAGTACCAATGACTTCTTTAAGGGAGGGCATCGGGTACCCTGGTGGGCTGCTGGCCTCAGTATTTTTGGAAC
>JAHEJC010000414.1 GCA_024639065.1 Lewinellaceae bacterium
CGGCGCGTGTGAATACGTTCCTTATCTGCAAGAAGCAGTGGAATGGTTGGAAGAAGTATGGAAGTAAGTCCTATAGCCACTGAATAATTGGGTTAGATCAAATCCTGCTCAGAAAATCAACAAAAGAGGGTCTCAAAGTTATCAAAATTTTTAATCAAATCTATATCTTTCTAATTTACAAAAACAATAGTAAATGAGAACTTGGTCAATATCGATTAGAACTAAGTTAAAGCTAATCTGAAATCAACATATTGACTTTCTTTAAAAACTGTATTATCTTTATGTCATAATTTACGTCATATAATTTACGTCATATAATATACGCCATGCTGAATCCATTTTTAATCACTCAATATCGTGGTGCTGATTATTTTTGTAATCGTGAAAAGGAAACAAGCCTCATCCTTTCAGCAATTAAAAACCAAAGACATCTTACCCTTTTCTCTATCCGGCGATTAGGTAAAACAGTCTTGATACGGCATGTATTTAATAAGCTTGAAAAAAATAGAAAATATTTAACTATTTATATTGACTTATTAAATACTCAAAATGAAAGAGACTTCACGAATATATTAGCCATTTCGGCACTCCGGGGTCTTGAAAAAGAGGAAACCAGATTAATTAAAAAGGTCAGTAATTTTTTTGGTAAGTTTCGACCAAAAATATCGTTTGATCCACTCACCGGAAATCCATCCATCGAGCTTGATATAAAAACAGAAGAGGAATTAAGGTGGTCCATAGAAACAATTTTTTCTATTCTGAACAAAGAAAAAAAGACAATTATAATAGCTATAGATGAATTTCAACAAATAAATCAATATTCAAGTACATCAATTCTAGCTAACTTAAGATCATGTCTCCAAAAAAGCCCAAACATAAATATCATCTTTTCAGGTAGTCAAATGAATCTTCTCACCGGCATGTTTAACCACCCGAAACAACCTCTTTACAAAATTTCCCAAATGATGCCCTTAGGGAAAATAGACGCTGAAGATTACCTGAACTTTGCAATGGTAAAATTTGGAGAAGCAAAAAAAAAGGTATCTCCTATAGTAGTTCGTAAAGTATTAACATGGACTTTTAGACATACTTTTTACACTCAATTTGTCCTAAACCGATTATTTGAATCAAAAGAAAAACCCATTTCAATCAATAGTTTCTATCAAATAAAAAAAGATATTTTTGCAGAATATGAAGTTATCTTTTATAACTATAAAAATTTACTATCAAAACAACAATGGAAATTGCTTCGAGCTATTGGTAAAAGCACATTTGTAAGTAATCCTTCCAGCAAGAAATTTATCACGGACCATAATTTAGGAGCACATAGCACCGTACTCCAATCTATACAAAAATTGCTAGATACTGAGATGATTTATTATGAGATGGATTCAGAAACAGGTATTAAGAAATATTATGTCTATGATGTATTTCTTTCTCGATGGTTGGAGGAAAAATTCTGATTTCCAGGTGCTCAGAGTTTCATAAATTGTTGCATCAGCTCATCTTTCTTATCAGTGGAAATGGGTATCAACTTGTCATCCTTCATTTGAACCGCCCCACCCTCTTTTTTCACCAGCGCTTTAACCTCATTGATATTGATAATAAATGACCTATGACAACGCAACAATACATTTCCACAAAGAATCTTTTCCAATTCTTTCAGTCGTTTTGAATAGGTAATCATATCGTGGGTTTTGGTATAAATATTACAATAGGATCCGTCTGCTTCAATATATTGAATGTCTTCAAGATCCAAAAAGACGCAACCACTTACTGAATTGATGGCAATTCGCTTGGGTTCGGATAATTGATTATTAACTAAAAGGGTTTCCAGTTTTTGTTTATAATCATCGATCACCTTCGGTTTTTGGATACGAGCCACTGCTTTTTCAACATCTTCAATCTGGATGGGTTTCAGCAAATAATCGACTGCAGCAACTTCAAATGCTTTCAAGGCATATTGCGCATAGGCTGTGGTAAAAATTACGTGAAAATCAATATTATCCAATTTCTCAAATAAATAAAAACCGTTGTGCTCCGGCATTTCTATATCCAGGAATACTAGGTCAGGCTTCAATTCTTTTATTAGTTTTATACCTTCAAGCACATTGGACGCCTCGCCTGCATAGTGCACCGAGGGAATATATAATTGCAATATTTGTTTAATAACCGACCTGGAAGATTTTTCATCGTCGATTACAATGGCTGAAAATGGTTGCATACTCCTTTTATTTGAGATTTGAAATTAGGATTTCTTTTCTACTTCTTACAATATACCATTTGAATCTTTTTGGTCAAGCTCCTGTGATGATTAACTACTCGGTTGAAAATGGCTTGATCTCTCAAAACATTTCAGATCTGCATATTGACGGACCAGGCAAATTATGGATCACCACTGATATTGGTCTTATGGTGTATAATGGTTATGCGTTTCAAGAAATACAAAATAAAGCATACCCAGCCGAAGGACTTACCGGCATTGTGGAAAGTGATGACGTCTTGCTATTTTTCAATAGTGCCGGAAAAATTTACGCACTTGAAAATAATTTGTTGAATCGTAAGTCATTGTTTCCTGACAACTTGATTCAACGATTAACAAGTCTGGCTATTAATGCTGAACAAACTGTTTATATACCTCAGCTCTCTAAAATAATTACCTATAATCTTGAATCCAAAAACACGAACACGATTGATGTTTCCATCAATGAAAACAATGCAATCAGCGATATAATAAGTACTCGAAATGATGATATCTACTTTCTAATTGAAGATCAAGGAATATTCAATTTAAAAGATAACCAAGTCGAAATACTCACCGTCGAGGGCCAGAATATATTTAAAGGAGCTCAACAAATTACCTTAAACTATACTCGAGGGAAAGTGCTTATTACCCTTCGAAAAAGAACAACAACTTACTTGTTCCAAGTAAAAAATTCTAATGTATCTGAACTGAATTTTAAGGTCCAATCTTCCAGTGTGGTTAAGGTGGTGCTCGATCATCAAGAAAACATTTGGTTGCTTACCAATAATGGGGCTCAAATTTATGATAGTGATTTTGAATTGCTTCAATCCATTCTTCCAGGCCGGACCATTACCGACATGGTTCAGGATGTTGAGGGCACCTATTGGATTAGCACTTTAAAAGATGGCCTCTATAAATTACCTAATCTCCATACGGTCATTTTTAATCCAGAAAATTCTGGTCTGCATAGCGATAATGTAACTCGTCTTGCTCTCCTCCAAAATGATTATATATTAGTAGGTTTTAATCAAGGTATTGTTCAGAGGATTAATAAATCCACCATATTCCCTAACGTATACAACTCATATGATGATTCACCCTTAATAGCGTTGGTAGCCGAACCGTCCGCAAATAAGTTTTATACTGCTCAGCGGTCTTTACACCGATTTGATCTAAATGAGCAAAAGCCAGTGGGTAAACTATTCAATAACCCGGTCTCAGATTTTTCAATCAACAAAAACGGCGATTTTCTCTTGGCAACTAACCAATCATTGATAAGCAAGAATATTGGTGAACAGTCCACTCTTCCAGGCACTCATATCTTGATGCAAAAACAACAGCAGGATATTACTAACGGTTCTGATATCCGTGTCCTTCTTCCCAGGCTCTGTTATGCGGTCCATTTTGACCAATTTAATAAGGGCAGCTTTTGGGTATCAACTGATGAGGGGTTCTTTTATATTACGCCGGATTCTATACAGCCGGTCCGCCATGAAAATAAGCAGTTTGCTGCAGTTAAGATCAAACAGCATACCGATGGTAAGGCGTGGGTATTAACCAAAGGAAAAGGATTATTTGTTTTGGAAAGAAACCAAATAATCCAACATCTAAATATTGAATCGGGACTAGCCAGTGATGTAATAACCGCGCTTGCGTTCGATGAGTCCATTGTATGGGTAGGGACTAACCGAGGTATTAATATTCTGAACATCATGGGAGAAAATCTTTCTTTTCTAACCGCTGAAGAGGGGATCATTGGTACATCAGTAAATGATATACTTGTTTCTGAAAACTTTATTTGGCTTGCCATTAATAAAGGAGTTATTCGGATAAATCGGGATTATCAACTCAACGGTAGCGAAATGCCTACCGTTCAGATCAATCGATTCTTGGTTGATGATAAAGAAATAAATCCTGGAATAACGGACACCTCTTTCTTCACCAATTCAAAAACTTATAAATTCTATCTGCAACCAGTTTCGCTGAACAAAAAAATAAAAGATCTCTCTTACCGACTCCATGGATTGGAAGAAGAATGGAATCAATTGGGAAATATTGCTTCTGAAATAAACTACCCCGCGCTGCCTCATGGAGAATATCAATTGCAGGTGAAAGTCATTAATAAAAATGATAAATCATCCACACTAGTTTCGGGTCCACAAATGATGATCGTCAAAACATTTCGTGAGACTAATCTTTTCAAACTACTGATCATACTATTGATCATTGGCTTAACCGGGTTAATTGCTTTCTTTATAATTCGCAACATTAAACGTAAACAAAATCTTGAATTGGATTTGTATCAATCTAAACTCAAGGCAATCAATCTGCAAATGAATCCCCATTTCGTTTATAATGTTTTAAACTCCGTGCAAGACCATGTATTGAGTGCCGATCCAAAAGGAGCAAATAAAATCTTAGGAAAGTTTGCCAATATTCTTAGGCAAACTTTAGATTTATCCAACCAAGATTTTATTTCATTAGAAACAGAGATAAATTCCGTAACTGAGTATGTAGAACTTGAGAATTTAAAATCAGATAAAAATATCTCCTTGCAAATTTTCAGGATGGGGTTTTCCGAGGAAAATAACCTATCCATACCTCCACTCATTTTTCAGCCAGTCATAGAAAATGCCATCATTCATGCTTATGACACTTCTCAAAACAGCTTGCATATAAATCTAAACCTGGAGCTCTCCAAACACAAGCTTATTTGTAAAATCCAGGATAATGGTATTGGTCTAAAAGATTCGTTTAATCTTGACCACATCAAAAAAAGTCGGCGTTATGGACTGAATTCAATCATTGAGCGGATTGATTTATTCAAACGCTATTTCCAAAAAGATTTTGATTTTTTCATTCGGAATATTGAAGATGAGTCTAGTGGCACCTTGGTACAGTTCGAATTACCCATCGTTGAGTAGATGACTTAAGTTCATAAGTTTCAATCGTGTTGTATATCTGGGATATGTAGATCTCCCGTATTCACGACTAATTAGTAAATAGTAGGTAGTGACTCGTAATTAGAAATGCAACACATCACTAGGCCTTCCAATATAATGAGCACAATAGGTGCTTAGAAAATCAGCCGCTTTCAATTAAATGTATTTTTCAAAGGCGAGGGTTGACTGTAAGGAGACCCTCGGCAAAGAAAAATACTGCGCGCGTAAGATGTAGTGAAAACACACCATAAGTTGATTAATCCAGCGCGCCCAATGAATGGTTTATTAAGTTGATTAAGTTTACTAAGTTGATTAAGTTTCAATCGTGATCATGGAAATAGATAAATTGATTTATGTTACACGGCTGAATTGCAATCGGTAAATAGTAACTAATTTAGAAATGCACACATTCCTATACTGTCAA
>JAHEJC010000415.1 GCA_024639065.1 Lewinellaceae bacterium
GTGCATTCAAAAATTATAGATTAATTTTGATTTCAATCGGATTACATCATTTAATAAAATTATTCCATGCCATCAAATTACATTGCCCTAAACACACTGAAATTTATTTTAAATCAAGTTCACGGACTAGCGGATGTCCTTAAGCTGGATTATTATTCCGACCATGATATGGAATCCATGAATTTATTCCTTGACGCTGTAAAAGATTTTTCAGATCGTGAAATGGCTCCTTATTTTAAAGAAATGGATGAACAGCCGGCCCATTTTGAAGAAGGCAAGATTAAAGTCCATCCGCAGGTTGGAGTCATTATGAAGAAAGGGGGAGCCATGGGATTGATTTCAGGCATTTTCGATTATGAAGATGGAGGGATGCAAATACCGATGATGGTCCATACGGCAAATACTTATATTCAAGATTGTGCTAATAATCATATGACGGGTTATATGGGCCTCACATTGGGAGCAGCGGAGTTAATTATACATTTTGGAGATGCTGCTTTGAAGGCTGCTTATGTGCCAAAAATGCTAACTGGTGATTGGGCAGGTACTATGTGTCTGACTGAACCCGAAGCAGGCAGTTCCTTATCAGATTTAACTACCAAGGCAATTCCTACCGAGCAGGATTATTATTTATTAAAGGGTCAAAAAATATTTATATCAGGTGGAGATCATGAATATATTTCAAATTTTGTACACCTGGTTTTGGCCAGAATAGAAGGCGCACCTGCAGGAACTAAAGGCATTTCACTTTTTGTGGTTCCCAAAAATCGGATCAATGAACATAAAGGATTAGAACCTAACGATGTAAATACGGCCGGGGATTTCCAAAAAATGGGCCAAAGAGGATATTGCACAAGTCACTTAATGTTTGGTGAAAATAACGATTGCCGGGGATGGTTAGTAGGTGAACCACATCGAGGCCTCAAATATATGTTCCTAATGATGAATGGAGCGAGGATAGCTGTAGGGCGTGGAGCTGCAGCGATCGTTATGGCTGCATATCATGCATCACTCGAATATGCTCAGGAAAGAGTGCAAGGACGTAAGATCGGTAAACTAGGTAAGAAAAAAGTGGATTCTTTGCCGACAACCATTATTAATCATGCGGATGTACGACGTATGTTACTACTGCAGAAAGTGGTTGCAGAAGGATCTTTAAGTTTGTTAATTCTTGCCAGCAAATACAAAGACCTGAGTTTGCATGCCAAGACCCCAGAAGAAAAAGAGAAGTATCATTTGCTGCTGGAGATTTTGACACCAATCGTTAAGTCATACCCATCTGAAATGGGAAATATTGCGGTGTCCAACGGCTTACAAGTATTAGGTGGTTATGGCTTTACCTCAGAATATATTTTACAGCAGTACTACCGAGACATTCGGATTTTTTCTATTTATGAAGGTACCACGGGAATTCAGTCTTTAGATTTATTGGGAAGGAAAGCAACTATGCAGGGTGGCAGAGCTATTCAACTATTGATTGAAGAAATTAAACAATCTTGTTCAGAAGCTACCAAGTTTAGTGATTTAACCCCTTATACCTCTATGTTGGAAAGCGAGCTTGAATCTTTCAAAGAAGTTTTGGTAGTCTTGTATAAATTGACAGAACAAGGAAAATTCGAACTATTTACCGCTGATGCAAATCATTTTTTAGAATTATTGAGTCTTATTATTATTGCCTGGATGTGGTTAGAAATGGCTAACGAATCCATGCAGGCCATACAAAAAGATGAAGAACCACATAAAGAAGCTTTTTATCAAAGTAAAATCCATGCTATGAAGTTTTACTTTAATTACGAGCTACCAAAAA
The DNA here is from genome assembly GCA_024639065.1 of Lewinellaceae bacterium. GTDB lineage: Bacteria > Bacteroidota > Bacteroidia > Chitinophagales > Saprospiraceae > JAHEJC01. The sequence goes on from JAHEJC010000415.1 coordinate 1,808, forward strand.
CACTGGGTCATGCAAAAATATTAAAGAACGTTTCAGGACTTACTATTGACTTAGATAGGGAAATTTTTGTCTAATAGTTAAGGGGTTCAGTTTTGGTATAAACTTATAACATAATGAGTGTAGCCGATAAAGTGATTATAGTTACCGGAGCTGCTTCGGGTATTGGGCAAGCAATAAGTACTTGCCTGGCTGACCATGGCGCGAAAGTGGTCATCGCCGATATTAATGAAAAACGAGCGCTTGAAGTTGCTGGATTGATAAATCTACAACGGGGTTCTACTATCGCATGTAAAGTTGACATTGGTGACTTTGTATCCGTGAAAAATATGATTGATTTTACCATTGATAATTTTGGAAAGTTAGATGTCCTAATCAATAATGCGGGTATTGGTCCCAGGCAAATGGCCAGGACGGCAGAGGCTTCCCTGGAAGATTGGGAGGAGGTGATCCGGGTCAATCAAACCGGCGTTTTCTATGGTATGAAATTAGGCCTTGCTCAAATGGTAAAACAGGGTTCTGGAAACATCATTAACATGGCATCCTTGGCAGGATTGAAAGCATCAGGTAACAATATATCCTATGCGGCCAGTAAATTTGCTGTGGTGGGCATGACCAAAGCAGCCGCCTTGGAATATGCAAAACAGAATATCCGGGTAAATGCTATTTGCCCAGGTTATACCGAGTCTCCACTACTAGATCGATTATTAGCTTCAAGGTCAGATATGGAGGATATTCTCAAAAAATATATTCCTATGGATCGGTTTGGAAGAGCAGAAGAAATTGCCGAAGCTGCGCTTTGGCTAGCATCTGATAAAAGCAGTTTTGTTACCGGTCAAACCATTACTTTAGATGGCGGTGCCTCTCTTTAAAAAATATGACACATATATGCAAACCGTTTAATATTGCTTATGAAATTTATCAAAACTGAAAAAAAGAATAATTACACGATTGTAGAAATTGATCGGGGTAAAGTGAATGCCATTAATCATGAAATGGTTTCCGAAATCAGATCTACATTTAAAAAGATAGAAACGGATTCATCCATTCAAGGCGTCATCCTCACTGGGAAACCACACTATTTTTCCGCTGGCCTGGATTTGATCGAGTTATACCAATATGACCATGCACAAAGTGAAGCTTTTTTTGAAGCTTTTGGCTTGATGCATATCGAGTTGGTAAAATTTACTAAGCCATTTATATGTGCCATCTCCGGTCATTCACCGGCTGGTGGTACAGTGATAGCGGTAACCGCTGATTACCGGATTATGGCAACAGGTGATCGCTATACCATTGGACTAAATGAAGTGGCGGTTAATGTACAAATTTCCCAAAACCTGATAACAGCTTATAACTTTTGGTTGGGAACTAAGCAAGCCTATCAGAACATCATGGCTGGAAAATTATTGTCAGTCGACGAAGCCCGGCAACAAGGCTTAGTGGATGAAACTTGCGATTTAGAAAATCTTATCGCTCGAGCTGAAAAAATGATGCAACAATATCTGAACGCAGATCAGAACATTCTCGCCAATACAAAACAAAAGTTAAGAAAGGAGTGGATCGAAAGCCTACATCTCAGTTCTGAATTGGATATGAAGCAAACGCTTGCGGTTTGGTGGAATCCCAGGGTTCGAGCTATGATGAAAGCCTATATCCAACAATTTAGTGGGAAAAGCTTATAAGTCACTTTAAAAAACTATTCCGATTACTCGAATTGTAGTTTCGCAATAGTATTCTTTCGCAGAGCCTGTCTAACTTGGGTACGGCTTGTCGAGGGTTGTTGGTCAGAGCTTGTCAAAGCCTAAAAATCCTGGAGCATTTTATCCGTTGCCTGATCAAGAATGGGAATTAAAATATCAACCAACAATTTAATGTTTTCAGGATCTGTTTTATCGAATTTTTTTTCTGGAAAATCTTTTGCCTTAATTGGGTTTTCAGATTGAGAACGCCCCACCATTCTTTTTAGTTTCCTTCCTTCATTATCAAAAATGGTACTATAAATCACGGCTTCTACTTTACATTGTTTTATCAGTTTTCCTGACCCAAATATGTCACTCACCTGATTGAATGAAAGGTTGAATGAAAGGTAGTAGTCAGCCTCATATTTCTCCTTCTGAAGGTTTTTAATTACCGGTTTGGGAATCATAATATCCGGAAAATCAAAGGCATTAAAGTCTACGTGATAGGTTTTCAGGGTGTCTTTAGATGCAAGTTTAATCGATTGGGCACCTAATTTTTCTTTTAAAATTTCAAATGACTTAGGATATAATAATTCAATGAGCAGATTTTTGGATTCAGTGATGATTTCTATCTCTCGATCCGATCTGGGTATATTGGGATCCAAAGCATTTAAAATCTGATCACTGATTTCTAATTCATATTGAATTAATGTATTTCGTTTTCCTTCCAAATTCTGTGCTAAACCTGCATATGAAAAGCTGGTTAAAAGAAGAATAATCAATATTGAATTAACAAGGATTCTCATTATTTTCATTTATGGCGAGATTTAAAGTAAGTCGAATTTTCGGCTATTACTTAAATTTTTTACTTTTTTGAAATCTATTTTCTCTATTAGGTTATAAAGATATACGCATTGTTTAAATTAATTGCTGAAATCCCATTTTCTCAAATTTAATCATTGATTTTATCTATCTTATAATTGGTTATTTTTTTAACCTTTTAAAGTTCAAGACATGAAGGCAATTGTTTGTGAGAAGTTTGGTTTACCGGATACGTTAGTGGTAAAAGACATTCCGAGTGTTTCACCGGGTCAGGGAGAAGTAAAGATAATAGTGAAAGCTTGTGGTATAAATTTTCCGGATGGCTTAATTATCCAGGGACTCTACCAGATAAAGCCTCCACTGCCGTTTGTCCCAGGAAGTGATGTTGCTGGAATCATTGAAGAAGTGGGAGATGGGATATCCAATTTCACTCCTGGAGATAAAGTATTTGGTTTTGTCGAACACGGAGGCTATGCTGAGGAAACCATTATCAAAGCGAAAGCATGCTTTCCCATTCCCGAAGGTATGGATTTTATCACGGCGGCATCTTTCATGGTAGCTTATGGCACGGCTTATCATGCACTCAAAGATCGAGCACATTTAAAGACTAAAGAAACATTGTTGGTTTTGGGCGCTTCGGGTGGGGTAGGGCTAGCGGCTTTGCAATTGGGAAAATTGATGGGCGCAAATGTAGTTGCAGCTGCTTCAACCGATGCTAAACTCGCCTTGTGCAATAAAAATGGAGCTGATCATTTAATAAATTACCAAAGTGAAGATTTAAAAAGTAAAGTCAAAGAAATAACCAACGGTTTGGGTGCAGATGTTGTATTTGATCCGGTGGGAGGTCCATATAGTGAGCCAGCTTTAAGAGCAACAGCTTGGAATGGACGATATCTAGTGATTGGATTTGCTGCAGGAGATATCCCTAAAATTTCTTTGAATATTCCATTGTTAAAAGGAAACGCTGTTGTAGGTGTTTTCTGGGGCCGATTTGCTCAACAAACACCTAAACACAACTTACAAAATATTGTTGAGCTGGTGCAATGGTTTAAACAAGGTAAGTTGACACCTCATATTGATAAGGTTTATAAATTAGAAGAGGCTCCTCAAGCTTTGAATGCAATATTAAATCGTAGGTCTATGGGTAAACTTGTAATTAAGATGGGTTAGATTGCATTCCACATGCCGCGATCGCTTTCTGCTTTCCACGTAGGCTATGCCTGCCTTCCTTCGCAGACTGTCCAAGATAGAAATAAAGCGGGTTCGTCATTGGCAGACGACCGCAGGAGCGACGAAACAATCCGT
>JAHEJC010000082.1 GCA_024639065.1 Lewinellaceae bacterium
AGGTTCTTCTTATGACTTTAATAATATGACCCTGACCGAAGCTGGTACTTTCTTGGATACGGTAACAACTCCTGAAGGTTGTGACTCGATCATTACCTTAAATCTGACAATAGCACCAGTTATAATGGGTGGTGAAACCATCGAAATATGTGAAGGAGATACTCTAATTTATCATGGGCAAACAATTACTCAAGAAGGATTATACACTGCGCAGCTTTCAACCTTAAAGGGATGTGATTCTTTGGCCACATTAAATTTAATCACCATTGATCGAGTTACGGAAAATCATCAGTTTGGAATATGTCCAGGTGGAAGTATTAATATTGAAGGAGTTGTTTATGATAGCATTGGAATTTTCTATGACACGATCAAAACAGTGAATGGTTGCGACTCAATACTCGAGATATTAATTACCGAGATAGCTATATCAACATCAACTATCGAGGCTTCAATTTGTGAAAATGAGCGCTACGATTTCAACAGTGAATTTATCAATCAAGCTGGAACATACTACGATACACTTGCAGCATCTACAGGTTGTGATAGTGTGGTCACCCTTGAATTATCAGTAATTCCTCTGATATATGACACGGTTCATACAAGTATCTGTGATGATTCATACTTCTTATTTGGAGCTGACACAATTTCATCTGCTGGTGATTATCAAAAAACCTTTTCCGCAATTTCGGGCTGTGATAGTGTGGTAACACTTTTCTTAAATGTTATAAAAACAAAGAATACTTTGATCGAAGCAAGTATATGTGCAGGAGAGACTTATAATTTTAATGGCCAAGTAGTTGATACCGCGGGAAATTATGTATCCATCCTAAAAGGATTTGAAGGTTGTGACAGTATTATTACCTTAGAATTAGGGATACTACCCAACTCAGACACTTCCGAAATATATACTATTTGTGAAGGTGAATCAGTGGAGATAAATGGTATTGAATATGATTTCGCTACTACTTTCACGGAGACTTTTACTGCAGCTAATGGTTGTGATTCATCAGTAACCTATACCATAAATGTTACTCCAGAAATCATAATCAGTATTGAAGATGCAGCAATTTGTGAAGGTGAAAGTATCCAATTAATTTTAGTTGGTGCTGAAAATAGAAATGTCGCATGGAGCCCTGCAGAAGGATTATCTTGTACAGATTGTTATGCACCTATCGCAAGTCCTGAAGTAACAACAACTTATATGGTAGCCGTGGAAGGTTGTTTTGGAGAAATCATTACAGCTTCTGTAACAGTGGAAATCGTACCTCTTCCAGGTCTAGTTGCAATGGAAGATCAAACCATTAAAAAGGGTGAGACGATCTCAATATCAGCTCAAACTTCGGAATCCGGATCGATCATTGATTGGTATAAAGAAAAAACTGAGCTCATCTGTACCGACTGTCCAATTATAACACAGAAACCTGATAAAACTACTGAGTATACTGTAATAGCAACCAATGAATTAGGTTGTTTTGAAGAAGATGATGTAGTAATATTTGTTGAGGATCCTTGTGAGCTTGATAAAATAGAAATAGTGAATGCAATGACCACTAACGAGGATGGCGTCAACGATCTATTCGAAATCAGAAATACCGGCCTATCAGAAGTCGTCAATGTTGAGATATTTAATCGCTGGGGAGAAAAGGTTTTTGAAACCAACGATCCTGAAATAAAATGGGATGGAACATTTCGAGGAATGTATGTTAATCCTGGGGTATATGTCTATATCGTCGAGGTGATGTGTTTCGACGGAGATCATGTAATTTTAAATGGTAATGTGACCGTGATCAAATAGAAATACTCGAAATAGAAAAATTGAAAGGGCTTTTTTGGCCAAGCTTTGCCGATATTTCCTTGGATTTTTTTTCTACCAAGATGGCTCGCGGAAGTGTAACAACCACTTAAGATTGTTCCGTTACTCAGCTATATTGTTAGTTCTGGAGCTTGTGCCTGCAATATATTTTAACCAGTACTGTGATTGTATGCAACATTTGTAGAATTATAGATACAGAAGAGCAAATAATTACTATATAAACTACCTGGATCCACTTAAAATATTAGGTGCAGGAATAGATTTTATGCTGGAATATCGACAGAATTACGTGGGAGACTACTGGATATACTGGATTGATGAATTTGATCCAACAATGCTTGTTTTGCAGCATGGTATCATTCAAACTAGTATCGGTGATGGCATTGAATAAATATTCGGTATAGATACAATTATGTATGGAGTGGATATGAAAATATATTTTATGCAATTTCTGGCCGTGATAGTGTGGTAATGCTATTCTTAAACGTCTTAAAAATAAAAAATACTGTGATTGCAGGAAGTTTATGTGAAGGCGAGACTTATTATTTTAATGACCAAGAGGTAGCAACTGAGAGTAGGAATAAATCAACCCTGAAAGAATACAAAGGTTTTGATAGTGTTATTTCTTTAGAAATTATTACTACTACGATTTCCAAAGGAAAAGGACCTCTTCCAGAATTAGGAGCAATGGAGTATCAAAACATTAAAAAAGGTCAAACAATATCAATTTCTGCTAATACTTCAAAGTGCGAATCAATCATAGGTAGGGATAAAGAAAAAATTAAACTCAAATACGCTGACTGTCCAGTCATAACACAGAAACCTGTAAAACTCCTGAGCATACAGTGTTCGCAACAAAGGAATTGGTTTGTTAAGAAGTAGATAATGTGGTCATATTTGTTGAGGATTCATGTGAGCTTAAGAAGATTGAAATAATGAAACGCAACGCCTGATGAAAAAGGTGTTACCGATCAACTGAAATCATAAATACAGGCTTATCTGGACTAATCAACTTTGAAATGTTTAACTAGCGGGAATAAAAGGTTTTTGAAACCAATGATCCCGAGATAAAATAGGATAGTACATTCTGAAGAGTGTTAATTCCTGGAGTATATGTCTATATCGTTGAGGTGATGTGTTTCGACGGAGATCATACGATCTTAAATAGTAATGTGACTGTGATCAAATAGTATACTCAAGGTGTATAAATAGTAAGATAATTTAAACCTAGGCACGTCCAGTATTTGAATTTCCCCCTTTTGGGACCTGGGATAGGTTTTTTTAAATCGTAAGAGGTATGGTAACAAGTTTACTACTGTGGCTAGGTAGAAAGCACCTGGCAAAATTATATCAAAAAATAAGATATTGGCTTATAATCCTGCTTCTTATAGCTGTGGGCCAAATGAATGCACAGGATGTGCACCTTTCTCACATTCATGCATCACCTACTTTTTTAAATCCGGCCATGACAGGACTATTCAAGCAAGATTTACGCTTGATAGCAAACTATCGAAGTCAGTGGCAGACTTTTACAAAAGGTTATCGCACATTTGTAGCATCAGCAGATATGAAAGCCTATCGCGGATTTGGATTAAGAGATGAAATAGGATTAGGCATCCAGTTGTTGGCCGATCAAGCAGGAGATTTAGACTTTAGCAACACTTCTGCAAATTTATCAATGTCTTATCTTAAAGCATTAAACGACGATGGATCCAACTTTATCTCAGTTGGATTTCAAGCAGGCATTATTCAAAACAGACTGAATCTAGCAGATCTACGAGTGTTTGAAGAAGATCCATCACTGAACAGTCCAGATTTCAGTAATCGAATTAATTATTTTGACGTTTCGGCAGGTGTTGGCTGGTTTGCTCCACTGGGCTTAAGAGACGATTACGTTTATCTAGGAGGTGCTATGCATCATATTAATCGAGCTTTTGTTTCTTTCTTTGATAGTGAAAATAATGATGTCGAAGAAAGTCTGTATTTGTATCAAAAATATACACTTCATGGAGGAGCCAGTATAAGAATCAATCGTTTCTCCACTTTAAAGCCAAGTTTTATCTTCCATGATCAGGGTCCTCATCGAGAATTCAATGTCGGTACTTTTTTCAAAATAATGAAAGAGTATAAAACCTATATAAGACCTGAATATTCATTTTATTTTGGTGCATGGTTAAGGTGGTCAAATAAAGCAGGTTCTTTTGATCGAGATGCTGTAATCGGTTCAATCCGCTATGATTATAAAGATTTTATATTCTCCTTTTCGTTTGATATGAACATTTCGAGTCTATCAAAAGCAAGTAGATTTCTGGGTGGCCCAGAATTATCATTGATCAAACTATTTGATTTTTATAGACCCGAAAGGAGGAGGACAAGAGTAAAATGCCCTGAATTTTAATATTTGGGGCTTTTACTCTCTTTTTATTTTGGAGCGAACAGTTAATTGAAGATAGGTTTTATTCCATTCTGGGAGATAATCTAATGTCTTGAAAACTCCACCTCTAAAAACCATTTTTTATAAAAAAACCAGGTCGTAACCGACCTGGTTTTATTTTTATGCTTAGCATTTAAATTCTAAGCTTGAAGTTTTGAGAAACAACTATTCTTTAATAGTCGTTATCCAATCTCAATAAAAGGATGTTTCGGTTTCGCCCTGTCCCTGACTAAACCAAATAATAATATTTTCCAAGTGTAGTATTATTAGGAACAAAAAGATAAAAGAGGCTTATACTTTCGCAAAGCCTCTTCCATTTCAGCCAAATGAATAGGGTTCTTTGTGGTACATCAGATAGTGTGTCGCATCTTGGTACATAAAAAGTTCTAAAAATGGTTCTTAATTTATAATTACAATTCTTGGTATTATAACGCTAAGATATTGCAGCTTATGAGCTAAACCTAGCACCATTGGAGAAACGGGCGCATATTGGGTATTACCGGGTTATATTCGAGTCAAAACTTTCAGAAATTCCGCTTTCCTTCGCTTGGAAACCGGTACATAGGAATTATCTTCCATTAAGATCGTACCCTCTTTCATGTACTTTCTAATATGTAAGAGATTGATTAAGTGTGATTTGTGGCAAGCATAAAAATTATAGTTCTCTAGTAACCTTCTGAATTCACCGATATTGTAGGAACTGAGTAATGTTTTGCCAGATTTGAGCTTCACTTTAGTATATTTTAAGTACCCTTCGCATCGAATAATGTCTTCAATAGAAACAAAATCCAAACCCTCTTCTGTCGGTATACCAATGCGTTTTTTAGAAAGATCCGGATTTAAGATATTTTGTATAAATACTTTATTACGTCGATTTTCTTGTTTTTCTTGTATCCTTTGCACTGCATGGCCCACTGCTTCAATAAGTAGATCATTTTGAATCGGTTTTAGAACATACCCTATTGCACTCAATTGTATTGCTTCAATCGCAAATGAATTAAATCCTGTAACAAAAATTATCTCAAAATTAAGCTCAGGTAGTTCTTTCAATAAATCGATCCCAGTTTTATCTGGCATTGCAATATCCAGAAATACTAAATCAGGTTCTATTTTTTGTATAGATTCTTTAGCTTCTCGTGCAGAAGAACATAATTCCATAATATTCACTTGCGAACAATACTCTTCCAGTTTACTTTTTAATAATAAACGAGAAAATTCTTCATCATCTACAATGATCGCCTTAACATTAAAATTTGTTTCCATCCATTATTCTATTATCGGCAATTTTAGTACAACTTTAGTACCGGTTGCTCGGCCATTCTCTTCAAGATCTATTATCTGATAATCAATATTTTGACTCAGAGAACGCTGTAATACATGAATTCTATCATCAATTAATGAAATACCCTGAGACTCATACTTACCTATGGACTTTTGCTTAATCTCTCTGGCTTTTTTACGACCTATCCCATCATCTTCTATTGTACATTCCAACAGATCGTCATTTACTTCTTTGATTTTGATATTCACTAGACCAGCACTTGATTTATGAAAAATACCATGATTAATTGCATTTTCAACAAAAGGTTGAATCAGCATAGAAGGAATGATGGTGTCCATCGAATTCAGCGATTCTTCAATTTCAATATTGCTTTCCATTTTTCCCCTAAATCTCAATTTTTCCAGCTCTATATATGCTCGAATAACTTTGATTTCTTCGTCCAGTGATATGTATTTCTTTTTTGAGGCTTCCAGAAAAAGTCTTATCAAATGAGCAAATTTGGATATATATTCATCTGATTGTTTTCGATCATTACTTTGTATGAAATATTGAATAGCATTTAAAGAATTAAAAATAAAGTGTGGATTCATTTGAGATCTTAGCGCATGTAATTCTAACTCAGCAAATTTTTGTTGAATATCATTTTCTTCTTGCTGTTTTTTTCGTGCTTTCACATTATAATAATGCATGATCAATCCAAGAATAGCCATTCCAATCAGTGTGGATAATAGGATAAACCAGGTGGATTTATAAAATTCACTTCTAACTACAATCGGTAAGCTGAGTTCGCTCCTACTCCATAGCCCATTATCCTTTTTCATCCGAACCCTCAAATTGTATTCACCTGGTTTTAATTTTTCCAATTGAATATCTTCGTTCAAAGCAATTGACTTCCAAGTAATGTCGCTTCCTTCAACCTTATAAGCAAATGTCTCTTTCTTTTGACCTAGAAAATAAGGATTGAAAATTGAAATGTTTACCGTTAAATCAGAAGGATTAATTATCAACTTTTTTAATTTATTTAAGTTGGTATTTTGGATTAGGCTGCCTCTGGTATTATGGAGTTTACGTATTTGAAGTATACTGGGCTGAAGTTCATTCTGCTCATCCAGCTCATCAATTTTTTTAATCGATACGAGCCCATTGATGGTCCCCATAAAATAATTGTTAGGGCCTTCATGAAAGGACCTGGTATTGAATTCGTTATTAGGTAGGCCATCTACATCCGTATATCTGGTAATAATTTCCAATGATCTATCAAAGTAGAGGAGACCATTAAATGTTCCAATCCATAAGTTACCGAACCGATCTTCTACCAGCGAAGCCACTCTGGTTTTTATACCTCGTTCTCTGCTGTATGAATTAATGTTCCCCGAAGAATCGATTATGAATAATCCATTATATCCACCTGCAATCAATGATTGATCCTTTGATCTTATAACACAATACAGTTTTTGTTCCTTTAATTGCTCGTAGGCTAATGATAGATTTTGTTGTTCAATATCATATCGGACCAGACCTTTATCGGTAGCAAGGAGCAGAGCACCAATAGGATCCTGGTAAATTGAATTGGGAATATTCCCTCTAAATATTGGATCAATGGGTCCTTTTTCAATGGCAAAAGTCGAATCAACTAAGCTAAATGCCCCTAGGATTCCATCTTTTCCCTGATAGCGAATTGATGTCCAAATTTTTTGGTGAGTAGAATCAAATGTAAAATCAGTGATCAAACTATTTTTAAAACAAAGAAAAGTACTGACACTATCATTTGTGATATTATAAGCATAGAGGTAAGCATTTTTTGAGGCATCACAGGAAGATCCCCAAATCGTGTTTTGTCCATCATATTTTAAATTTGATGCACAACTCATTTGAAATGGAATAGAATCCTCAGGATTTGTCAACAGGACATTCTTTGATAAAACTTGATTTGTTTGAATATCGATAATTGATATCGAGTCAAATTCATGTGATACAACCAATTGGTGATTATCTATTGCCGTGACACCCCGGCACACGGTGCCCCATTGATTAGTGGAAATATCTTTTTTAAGAAAGTTTTTAAATTGAGCATTATTCGATATGCCTACAAACAATCCTCGATAGGTAGCGAAATAAGGTTTTTCTAAAATGTTTTCTGCGTACAGATCATTGATAAATATTTCCTCCTGCACCAAAGTTTTATCATGGTATAGAATATTTTGAGGTGTTTTCAACAAATACTCTTTAATATTTCGGAAATTCAGCTTTACTGAAAGCATCAAATTCCCTACTCTATCCTCCCAAATATTTCCATAAATTTCATCCTGAGGAAAATCATCAGACAATAAGATGCTATCTGATTGATCACTTAATGAAAATAGTCCCGGAAAATCATTAAACGCCAGGTATAGCCTTTTTCCTTTAGTAAGGTGGAAAAAAGAAATACCGCCATCATTTTGAGTTGCTGGCCACTCATAAACAAATGTATTATTAGGATTTACAGTTAATATGATTTCACCATGCTCATAAATCCATAATTGATCTTGAATTTTATATCCAATTTTAACATCACTCGGATTTTTAATTCTTGGATGGGAAAGGCGACCATGCTCGATTATTTGACCATTTTGAACTTCGAAAATGCGAAAAGTATCTGCCACACAAGTAATAAAAACAGGAAAGGTATTATCACTTACCCAGGTATCTATTATTAAAGTAGATTCGAAATAGATTGGGGTAATCTCTAGACTCACTGGGTTAATAATATCAAATAAAATGTCATTGTCTTCATATTGAACAATGATATTTCCATCTGGATCCTTTCCTAAGGCAGTCAAATCGTCTCCATGCAACCTATACTGAGACCGCGGTTGACTCTCTAGAACCAAAAAGGTATTTCCATCATACCTTACTAAATGATGGCGTGTATTCATCCACAAAAAGCCCAAGTCATCTTTTAAAATATTTTTCAGATCAACATCAGGTAAATCGCCAATATCTCGAAGAAGCATGAATTCTTCAATAGGAAGTGATTGATTTATGGTAGGGATAGAATCATTCTGAAGAGCCAATAGTTCATGCTCTCCTATACAAAGGAAAAATAATAGTAAAATGAATGTTGAAGGTCTTTTCACAGTCTAAAAATACTGATATTTTATTTTACATTAATTATTAATAAATAGGACCGATTATCCCAAATGGTATTTGCTATTGGCTAGCCGATGGGAATGAAATCACTGCTATTTATGAAGATAGAACGAAGTCAACATTTTGAATGGTATGAATCAATCGCAAGTCCTTAATATTTATCAATCGGTTAAAAATCTCAATGAGATGGATAATCTAATTGGTTAAAATAAGAATCAACTTAAGAAAGCAAATGAAATAAAGACTAATTGAAATCTAATTCGGATGCATCAAGTAAGCTTTTAAAAAAGCATCTATGTCACCTGCTAAAACAGCATCCGTATTGGACGTTTGATATTGGGTTCGGTGATCCTTTACTCTACGGTCGTCCAGCACATAAGATCTAATTTGTGATCCCCATTCATTTTTCATTTTACCTTCTTCGACTTTACTTTTTTCTTCTCTTTGCTTTTCTAATTCTTTCTCATATAACCGAGACTTCAACATTTGTATGGCTTTATCTCTATTCATATGTTGAGAACGTTCTTGTTGACACTCGACTACGATTCCCGAAGGTAGATGCCTTACTCGGACTGCACTTTCTGTCTTATTTACGTGTTGCCCCCCTGCCCCACTCGCTCTAAAAGTATCCCATTCCAAATCAGACGGATTGACATCAATTTCGATGCTATCATCAATACTAGGATGAACAAAAACAGAAGCAAATGAAGTCATTCTTTTCCCTTGTGCATTAAATGGACTTATTCTGACCAACCGATGCACGCCATTTTCTCCTTTTAAAAGTCCGTAGGCAAAATCACCCTTAATTTCGAATGATACTGATTTAATCCCTGCAACATCCCCTTGCTGCTCGCTGAGTAAGGACACTTTGTATTTATTCTTTTCAGCCCACATTAGATACATGCGATAGAGCATTGCAGACCAATCGCATGATTCTGTTCCTCCCGCTCCTGCATTAATTTCAAGAATACATCCTAACTCATCTTCCGGAGCATTCAGAGTAGACCGAAATTCCAGATCATCAATGTTATCCAAGGTAACCTGGTACTGATCGTCTACCTCCGTTTCGGAGGACTCACCATCTTTTAAGAACTCAAATAGTACTTCTAAATCGTCATAAACTTCCTTGACATGATCGTATTGCGCAATCCATTTTTTGTTGATCTTGATACCTTTTAAAATAATCTCTGCTCTCTTAGGATCATCCCAGAATGTTGGATCAGCAGCTAATTGTTCTTTCTCTTCAATGGTGGCAAGACGTTTATCCACGTCAAAGATACCTCCTTAAAGCAAGGAGGCGATCTCGCAATTCGTGCATTTGTTCAATAGTCATAAATAATACATTTGAAATTTTGAGCATGCAAATTAACTCAAATATTTTTGCTTGTCAAAATGAGTGAACATGTTGGAATTGGCCGTTATAGGAATTACTGCTTAATTAATTTTTTATAAATAAGTTGGTTCATTTGAAGAAAGCGAATATAATAATTACCTGCAGGATAAGTACTTAAATCAATGGCAAGCGGGTGATTTTTTAAATTTGCTGTTTGCTTTTCATACAGCACATTTCCATGGATATCATGCAGTTGAATGAAACCATTTCCTGGAACTTGAACGATAAGGCGATCTTTAAACGGATTTGGAATTACAAATATCTCATTGCCTTCTACATTTTTTACTGGAGTTGTTGTGGTCTGTTCCAGCTTATAGATGGTTCCACTTAAAGAAACAATATAAATTTCTCCATCTTGATTTTCACCAAATGTAGAAATTTTGGAGGCATTCCCAATATCTTCTAAACGCTCGACCAAGCCGTTTTCAACCGAATAGGACCACACTTGATTACTAGCATAGTCTGCAAAGAAATATTTCCCGAGCAGTGCTGGATTTTCAGTGCCTCTATACACATAGCCACCCGTTACCGATTTACCACAAAATTGTGGATTGGAACATGCTTGTTTATCAGGTCTGGCATAAGTATAAACAGGTTCCTCATGATTTATAGAACTACAATTTCCAAAAGTCAGTTCACCTTCAAAGCATCTCCATCCAAAATTCAACCCACCTACGCCAGAGGGAATTACACTGATTTCTTCCCGATCAGACTGACCAACGTCCCCTATCCATAGATCTCCAGTCATTCTATCAAAACTGAATTTCCAAGGATTACGAAGGCCATAAGCCCATATTTCTTTTTTAATATTTAAATCATCTATAAACGGATTATCGGACGGAATAGCGTAGGCAGTTGAATCAGTGGATCCATTCACATCAATACGTAAAATCTTGCCAAGATAACTATTCAAATTTTGACCAGAGCCTTTGGGATCACCTCCTGATCCCCCATCGCCAAAACCGATATATAAAAAACCATCAGGGCCAAATTCAATATTACCCCCGTTATGATTTGCATACGGCTGATTTACAATAAGGATTTCTTCTTCCGAATTAATATCCAATTGGTTGGCATCCGAATTCAGAACCTGAAATCTAGAAATATAAGAATTGAAATCGTTATCTGGTCCTAAACCCGTATAGCTTATAAATATATATCCATTTTCCCTGTAATCAGGATGAAAAGCTATGCCCAATAGACCACGTTCACTATTAGAAGAAACTTTATCCCTTATATCCAAAAAGGTACCAATCATCACATCGTTTTGGATAATTTTTATCCTCCCTGCTTTTTCGGCAACGAATAGACGATCAGTACCATCAAAGGGACAGGTTAGATCAGTCGGCTCACTAAATCCTGATAATACAGGATTTAATTTTGCTTCCGATTGAGCTCTTAATTCAAATGAAAATAATAAAATAGACAGAAAGACATAAAATATTTTCATTAAGGTTATATCCTTTTATGGTTGTTGTCCGAATCTAGCAATGGTACTCGCGAAGTTCTATACAAGTCAACGGTAAACGAATTTAAATATTATATAACAAATATGCAATGTGTAAATATTACTTGAATCCTTCATATGACCAACGTACATAGTAGTTTCTTACCGCTCTGTTTATGTAACTAAATTGTTAATTTTATGTATAATAACAATAACTTTATCTTTGCATAGTTGTTATAATTATAATTCCTAAACATGAAATTTACAATCCCAAAAGGCTTCCCAGGCCAAGATGCAAAAATTAAAGAAGAAAAAATAAATACGCTTACGCACGGCGCTGGTCTTTTGTTTGCACTTCTATTTCTTCCAATAATAATTGGGTATTCTAAGGATCAAGAGATATCCATATTTGTAGGGGTTCTGATTTATAGTTTTTGTTTCCTAAGTCTATTTTTAGCATCTACAATTTATCATGCAACTGTGCATCCGCGAAAGAAATATTTACTTCAAAAACTGGATCATATTGCGATATTTTTCATGATTGCTGGTAGCTATACGCCTTTTGTCATTAAGGGGCTGGGCGGCCAGAGTCAGTGGATATTCCTCATATCCGTATGGCTAATAGTTTTGTTCGGAACACTCTATAAGATTTTCTTTTTTGGTAAATATGAACGTCTGTCTGTTTTAATCTATTTAGTTATGGGTTGGCTCCTAATCTTTCAAATCAGAGCCTTCTGGGAAAACTTGCCTATTGAATCCATATTACTGATTGTTATTGGAGGTATTGCCTATACTAGTGGCATCTATTTTTACAACCGAGATCATAAAAAGTATTATCATTCTATCTGGCATTTATTCTCTTTATCAGGTAGTATATTTCATTTTGGTGCAGTGTGTTGGATTCTTTAATTTCATTTTATCACCTTTCGCAATTTCATATTGTATTTGTCTCCTGATCTAAGAAAATAAAATGATTGTTTAGGTTCAGGCAATGTTTTTAATGAACTACCTTCTCTGGACCAAAATGTTCCATCATAAATGATAACATAACTATCGCCTAAAACTGTGAATTCATCTCCATGAACTATAATAGCCGTATTTTCATCAATTGATATTCCCAATAAGTCAGGTCTTTTCTTCAAGATATCAAACATATCAAAATGACGATTACGGGCAATTACATGTTGATCTATGGCCATGTTTTTAATAAATCCAAAACCTTGCTCATGGTCACCCATCATGATTTGATTGTTTTGGGTATCCCCTCTAGCCAAATAGGACCCTTGAATTGTAGCACCTGCCGACGACCCACCAATAGATCCTCCTGCTTTTAAAATATCCCAAAATATGGCCTCAGCTTTGGTCCCAGCATAAGCATCCACTAGCCGCCACTGTCTACCACCTCCAAACCAAATTGCCTTTGCCTTTTTAAGCGCACTTAAAAATACTTCTGACTCCGCTTCTTCTTTAGTACTCGCATGGATGACCGTTACGTCCGTGGCGCCAAGCGCTCTCATCAACTCAGCACCCGATGCATCTTGATCATAACTTTCTCTTCCCGCTGCGGTTGGAATAACCACAATCGGTGTCTCTGGCCCACCAACAAGTTCAATCCACTTCTCATAAATTCCCTCTTTCGCACCACCACCTACAACCATTAAGGTCCCTGATTCAGGACCGGTGGTTTCAATGTTTTGGCCTGTAATGTCTATCTGCATAATTATTAATAAAAATATAAGCTGAAAATAATTCCTGACTTGCATGAATGATTTAATTACAGAGGTTTTGAGCCATAGTATCAACTAATCCTGTAATAAGTTATAATAAAAATTTGAAACAACCATCAAATGAATCTTCAAATTAACCAGCATTTGATAAATCTATCGTTTAAGCTATCTGTCTTTTAAATTATTTTAAACTCAGATTATTAAAAGAACTTCAAAAAAAAGAGGAAACTTTTTTACAAGCTTCCTCTCTAAATAAAATTTGAAAAACTATTGACTAATTTTTATCATCTACTTCTTCAAATTCAACATCGGTTACATCTTCATCAACACTCTCTTCATCAGATCCGTTTGAAGAAGATTCTGATGTTGTATCCGCAGCACCGGCATCTGCTTGTTGTGCATTATACAGATCTGCACTAGCTGCCTGCCAGGCGTTATTAAGTGCCTCTGTAGCTCCATCAATTTTCTCTAGATCTTGAGCTTGATGTGCTGCTTTAAGATCAGCAACTGCCTGCTCTATGGTACTTTTTTTATCTTCTGGTATTTTGTCACCATACTCACTCAATTGTTTTTCAGTTTGAAAAACCAATGTATCAGCCGCATTCATCTTGTCCGCTATCTCTCTGGTTTTTTTGTCAGTTTCTGCATTAGCCTCTGCTTCTGCTTTCATTTTCGCAATTTCCTCTTTAGATAAGCCAGTTGAAGCTTCGATTCGAATATTCTGCTGTTTCCCGGTCCCTTTATCTATAGCTGAAACATTGAGTATACCATTTGCGTCCATGTCAAAAGAAACTTCTACTTGAGGAACACCCCTTGGAGCTGGTGGTATACCATCTAAAATAAACTTACCTACCGTTCGATTATCTTTAGCCATCGGCCGCTCACCTTGAAGAATATGTATTTCTACGGATGGCTGGTTATCGGCGGCGGTAGAATAAATTTTAGATTTCTTGGTTGGTATAGTTGAATTTGATTCAATCACTACATCATAAACACCCCCCATGGTTTCGATACCCATGCTGAGTGGAGTTACATCCAGTAAAAGGACATCTTGAACATCTCCACTAAGTACTCCTCCTTGAATAGCAGCTCCCAACGCGACTACTTCATCAGGGTTGACACCTTTATGAAGTTTTTTACCAAAAAAGCCCTCAACTGCTTCTTGGATTTTGGGTATCCTAGTAGATCCACCTACTAAAATGATCTCGTCAATATCACTTTTCCCCAAACCGGCATCCTTAAGTGCTTCCTGGCATGGTCCTAAAGTGCGCTGCACCAAAGAATCAGCAAGTTGTTCAAATTTAGATCTGGAAAACTTTAATTCCAAATGTTTAGGCACGCCATCTACTGCAGTAATATAAGGTAAGGTAATAGTTGTTTCCGAACTAGATGACAATTCAATTTTTGCTCTTTCAGCAGCATCTTTAAGCCTTTGCAAAGCCATTGGATCTTTTCTTAGATCCATTCCTTCATTCTTTTTAAACTCAGTAGCCATCCAATCAATAATTACTTGATCAAAATCATCACCTCCTAGGTGGGTGTCTCCATTGGTAGACTTCACTTCAAAAACGCCTTCGCCCAATTCAAGAATTGAAATATCAAAAGTACCACCACCCAAATCATAGACCGCAATAGTACTGTCTTTGTGCTTCTTGTCTAACCCATAAGCCAAGGCTGCTGCTGTTGGTTCGTTGATTATACGTTTTACTAGTAAACCAGCCACTTCACCAGCTTCTTTAGTCGCCTGTCTTTGAGAATCATTGAAATAAGCTGGAACAGTAATTACTGCTTCCTTTACTTCGTGACCCAAAAAGTCTTCAGCCACTTTCTTCATCTTTTGCAGGACCATCGCTGATATTTCTTGAGGAGAATATTTCCTACCATCAATATCTACGCGGACCGTATCATTATTTCCTTTAACTACTTTATAAGTAGCTCTAGACTTTTCTTCTCCAACTTCGGAAAATCGGTGTCCCATATATCTTTTGATAGAAGAAACCGTTCGCGTTGGATTAGTGATTGCTTGTCTTTTTGCCGGGTCACCAATTTTGCGTTCGCCGTTATCCATGAAAGCAACTACGGAAGGTGTGGTTCGTCTACCTTCTTCATTGGCTATCACCACTGGCTCGTTTCCTTCCATAACAGCTACACAAGAGTTTGTTGTACCCAAGTCTATTCCTATTATTTTACTCATCAGTTATTATTAATTGGTTATTAATTTCAATAGTTTATCAATGCATAGTAATCAATATATGTACCAATCAACATGTCAGGATCTTTTGGCACATATAAGCTGGTAATTACGACATATTTACGCAAATACTATGACAAAAAGTCATTTTCAGAATCCTAAAAGTGAGGTTGACGGGTGAGATTTGAGTAATTCTATTGTTCCAACGGTCACGGACATGCCCTTTCTGCTGGCAAAACTTCGAGAGTCAAAAATACCGATTCCGCCTTCAATATTTGAGAAATTTGGAAAGCTTTGAATACCTGTAACACCCATATTTTGTTGACCAATATTTCTAAATTCCTGATATACTCTCCCTGATGCCAAAACATCAAGATCTATTGATTGAATGGATCTGCTCAATCCGGGAATTGGTTCTAAGTGTGACCCTAGAAAGTTGTAAAAAGAATCTCCATCAAACTCGAATCGATTATTGGTAAGATCTCGTGCAAGAGGCCATTCTAATTCAATCACCTTTTCACCTAAAGCGGATAACTCATGAATTTTTATTCTCAAATTTATATCGTATAAGAAATGGTCTTCACTACCTGACCATCTATAGGTCACATTTGATCTATCAAATGACAATATATCGGTAACCCGAGGAGAAGAAATTGAAAAATTGGAAATTAATACCGTCTCACTTTTGGCAATTTCAGTATCATTAAGCCTCAAAGATAAATGAACAATGTTACCTGGAATTAATGATAGGGCTGAAGAAAGTGTATAGTAAAATCGATTGGGTGAAGTGATAAAAAATCCATTATCACGAATTGGGAACCTGTCTGTTTCCATGGATTCATTTAGTAAAATTCCATTTAGACTTACTTGAAGATCTGTGTAAAATATAGAATCCGGTAGTTGGGCAATCAGATCCGGGGATTTAGAGGCTAAAAATGCTCTTTCCACCCGGACAACCTGCATGGAGTCACCTATTGATAGCATTGAGTAAACCACTGGTATTTCTTTTTTTGGCGCCAATAAGTCAATTTCATTTGAACACCCTGCCATAAGTATTACACCAAGTGAAAAGAAAATATATACGATTTTACCAATAGGTTTCATGAACTCGGTACTACAATTGCTGTGTTTTATAAATCACAATGGGCCGTTATAATTTATCTATAGAACGTATTATTTCATAAATTGCGGATCACAATATAAGATTTATAATGTCAGCACATAAGAATGTTAAAAGGATTACTACTCATGTCTTAAGGTCCATGAAAGAGAATAACGAAAAGATTGCCATGTTAACGGCATACGACTACTCTATGGCTAGGATTGTAGACAGTGCTGGCATCGATATAATATTAGTCGGTGATTCCGCCTCAAACGTAATGGCAGGACATGAGACTACCCTTCCAATTACACTGAATCAAATGATTTATCATGCATCTTCTGTTGTACGTGCTGTAAAAAGAGCTTTGATTCTAGTTGACTTACCTTTCGGTTCCTATCAAGGTAATTGGCGGGAAGCATTGAAATCAGCCATCAGGATAATGAAAGAATCGGGAGCGCATGCGATAAAGATGGAAGGTGGTGTTGAAATTGAAGAATCAGTCAAAAGAGTCCTATCTGCAGGAATACCTGTTATGGGACATCTAGGTTTGACTCCCCAGTCAATTTATAAATTTGGCACTTATGTGGTAAGAGCAAAAGAAGAAGAAGAAGCAGAAAAACTCATCAGCGATGCGAAACTTTTAGATGAGTTAGGTTGTTTCGGAATCGTACTGGAAAAAATACCTGCTGAACTTACTAAAGAGGTTTCGCAAAACATTGGATGTCCAACTATAGGTATAGGTGCTGGTCCTCACGCAGATGGCCAAGTTTTAGTAACCCATGATTTGTTGGGAATAACTAAAGATTTTAACCCTAGATTTTTGAGACGATATGAAAACTTATTTGAAACCATTGAGGGTGCAGTCAATAGATATATACAAGATGTTCGGAGCATGGACTTTCCAAACGCAGATGAACAATACTAAGAAATAAATTATTTATGTGGAAAAAGATATTCTTCGTCTTATTCATTTTAGCATTCCTTGGAGGTAGTTTAGCGTATCTCTTCTACGATAAGATTTTTAATCCAAATGTGGTTGAAAATCTTGATGATCCATTAATTTACATACCTACAGGATCCACTTATGAAGATGTAATAAACATCTTGATCGAAAAAGAATGCTTAATCGACCAAAAGTCATTTCATTGGGTTGCTAAGAAGATGAAATATGATCAATCCGAAATCAAATCGGGTCGTTTCAAATTACAATCGGGGTGGAGTAATCGACAACTAATCAATCATCTTAGATTAGGGAAACAAGAACCGGTCAAATTGGTTATAAATAATGTGCGTACTTTGCCTGAATTGTTTGATTTATTAGGTGGTTATCTCGAAGCCACTCCCGAGCAGCTAAGGACCTATTTCACCGATCCAAATTTCTTGGATAGCACCTCGTATTCTTCAAATACCTTACTCACTCATTTTATTCCTAACACCTATGAAGTATATTGGAACACCTCACCGGCAAACCTTTTTAATAAACTAAAAAAAGAGAAAGAAAAGTTTTGGTCCACAAAAGATCGCACGGCAAAATTAAAATCAAAAAGTCTATCCGTCGATGAAGCGTATACACTAGCCTCAATTCTCGAGAAAGAAAGTACCAATAATCAGGAGAAACCGACAATAGCAGGTGTTTATTTAAATCGAATTAAAAGAGGCATTCGACTACAAGCTGATCCAACAGTAGTATTTGCAGTGGGCGACTTCACAATCAATAGAGTACTTCACAAACATTTGGCGCACCCATCTCCCTTCAACACCTATATCCATGCGGGTCTTCCACCAGGCCCAATATGTATGCCATCTGTATCAAGTCTTGAAGCGGTCATTAATGCTGAAGATCATAACTACATATTTTTTTGTGCAAAGCCAGGATATAATCGGGAGCACGCGTTTGCTGAGACTTCAGCTGAACATGGCAGAAACGCAAGAAAATTTCATCGATGGTTGGATGAGCAGGGAATCAAATAATTAATTGAACCATGACCAGGATTGAGAAATGGTTCCTAGTCATAGCTTGCTGTTTTGGTGTTATATATGGGCTCATAATCCCGCCTTTCCAGGCACCAGATGAGGTACATCATTTATACAGGACTATTCATATTAGTCAGGGAAATCTTTTTGCGGATATTACCTCCGACGCCAGGTTAGGTGGCACCCTTCCCAATCATTACCAAGAAATTTCTGATCCCTTTCTTCGCCTAAGATATAATAAAAATGCAAAAACAAATTACAAAGAAATAAGCGAGATTATTGGCCTAACAAAAAATAACCATCAAACTAAATTTTTGGATTTTCCCAACGTAGGTTATTATGCTCCAATCAACTATTTGCCCCAAGCATTTGCAAGTTGGTTGATAGCCCCTCTAAACCTCAATGGAATTATTATTCTTTATGTTCTAAGAATTCTGGGTATTTCTATTTGGATCTTGATTATATTTCTATGTATAAAAATTTGTCCAAAACTCAAAGCACTTTGGTTATTAACCAGCACGCTGCCTGCTGCACTTTTCACCCATTCTGGTCTCAGTACCGATTTAATGACTCATGCCATGGCTTTTCTTGCGTTAGCCATTATTTTTCAAATGTATTTTTCCAGAACCTATTCATTTCGAAATTGGATAACCTTTGCCCTGCTTTGCTTAGCCTTAACATATAGTCGTATCATATTTGCTCCTTTTGTATTACTGGGGTTCTTGCTCAATACAAACATATTTCCTTCAAAAAAACAGTATTGGAGTCTTAATGCTGCAAATGTCTTTCTGATCGTACTTATTCTATGCGTACAGTATAAATTATTAGGAGAATCCTTTATTCCTTATGATCAGTATAATCCACTATTCCGGGATGGTAAACAATTAAATCCTGGAATTGATCCAACCGCACAACTCAATTTCATATTTAGAGAACCAGTTAAATTCATGGGTATCTTGATCAATTCATGGATTGAGATCATGCCCTTTACCATGGCCCATTACCTTGGAAAATTCGGGTGGGAAGCCAATTATATTCCAAAATCGATCATGTTCCTACTCTTGTCCGGAATCATTATTCAGGCTGTAACCATTAAAATCAACTTCAACCTTTTAACAAGATTAAAAGTTATGGGTGTTGGTTTGCTTTGTTCTTTAGCCTTGTCTATAGTTCTCTATATGCAATGGGAAAAGGTAGGCGCATCACATATAACCAGTCTTTCCGGACGATATTTTGTGGGCATTTTCCCCATCTTTTTTATTTCGATCATAGGGATTTATCCACACAAATTGAAAATTAATTATAATGCTATAATGTGGATTTTTGCATGGATTATTTCTATGTGGTGTGTATTTGAAAGATATTACAGATAACCATTCGAATGAATCTTCAAATAATTGCGGTTATCTCGATGGTTCTTTTAGGATCAAATTCCATCAAAGCATTGAAAATCGTAGCTTTTTTAAATTGACCTAAGTCAGCAGGTTTAATTTCCACTTCGATGATCTTCTTTTCGTACAATAATTTTTGTCTTTGGGTACCGGCTAATAATGGTTTATCCGGTGTAAACCAATTCTGTCCATTGAAAAAAGCAATATTCGCATATGACGTATCGGTTACATATCCATTTTTCACAATTAGGATATCGTCGCAGATTCCCCTTGCATTGTAAAGTTTATTAATTGCTGACCGATCGGCCCATTTATATTTGTATTCAATTGAATCATGAGTAATTAGTTTAAGGCTATTAATACATTTAAGAGTATAACGCTCGAACGTTATCTGTTCGATTGTTCGCTTATACTTTACTCTGCATTTAAATAGTCCGGTACCCAGGTTATCTAGCTGGGTAATTTGATTCTCTAATTGTATAGAAGGACTA
>JAHEJC010000083.1 GCA_024639065.1 Lewinellaceae bacterium
AAAAAATATAGATATAGGCCTGATCGGAAGGTAATCACCAATTTCAATACCCTGCTTTCTTAACCAAATTATTAAGACCGTTTTCTCAAATAAGAAGGCCACCACCGTAGCCAACAGGACGCCTACCAATCCTAAATATTTAATGAGTAGGAGGCTAAGTAGCCCATTCAGACATAACTCAATAATCGAGACCAGCAATAGTAGCTTACTTTTTTTTAAGTGCATGATTAAAGTCTGGGCAAATAGAATTCTTGGAATGATCGTTAAAAGTAATAATGAAAATAAATAACCACTTATTTCAAATTCCGAACTATAGATCTTGGTAAATAGATAAGGAGCAAACAAAATGACTATTAAACAAAAAGGAAGCAACCACCTTATCAGTTTTAAAGTCTCTGATTTCAAAAACCTTACACCTGTATCAAAGTTTTGAGTTAATACAGGAAGCGCCATAGCAGATATACCCGCTGTGAGTGCTCCGATAAACGGTAGCTCTTTCGCACCATATCGAAAAATGGCAAAGACATTCGACTCGCTATAATACCAATTTACAATCCACGCATCCACGTACTGAGGTAACATACCGAGCAATGCATATGCAACCAAAGGAAGTGCTATCTGAGCAAATCGGCTGATAATCCTTCTCTCCAAAACCGGATTCCAAAAAGCAGATAACCAAGCAAGACTAAAAATAAAGAATAAAACTCCAGAGTACATCAACCAACGAATACAAACATCCAGATTGAAATCCAACATGAGTGGAATCAAAAATACAGCTACTTTTATTAACATGAACATCACGCTATAGACCAAAATAACTGTGTTTTTATGATGTAACATGAATAAATACACAATCAACTGACTAGGCAAGATAAAACCGGTATAAAGTAAATAATCATTGAGCCATTCCAAATGATCCAAACCAAATAACATGGGTAGCAAAATTGCTTGAAGTACACCGATCAGTCCAAGCACGGTCCACAAACTGGAGATCAACAAAACAAAAAAATTAAAGACCTGCTTTTTCTGCAGAATGGAATTTTCCATTACGACATTGGATAAAAAGCTCTGGATAAATCCTTGGAAAAGAAAAGAGCCAACTAGTAAACTGGCCATCACCACCATCTCATATCTTCCAATTGATTCGGTATCAACATATTTTACTAAAATGATTCCAATAAGTATTGATGCCAGATTTCCTGAAACTTGAAAAATTTGAATTGATCGGGCGGATCGTATATTTGTTTTTTCCTGCGGCACACCTAAAATTAGTTAATTATGTTGAGTGAGGTTAACCCGAATAGCCCTTTGGCTAATATGTATTCCTTTACTTGCATTTGGGATGTAAGCCTGGAATTCTTTAATAGTTCCACAATTTGTTACTTAATATGCCTAACTTTTTGCCTCTTAACTGATATCGGGATGCTGCGTTATGCCGTTCAATAGCATAGGCAGGTGTGTGATGATATAGACTTCAACTGATCGATAACAATCGCTTTTAGAATGAACCGATGATCTTAATAAAAAAAAGATGTTGGATTGTATAGAATAAAAACCTATGCTTTGGTTCAATTCATCATGCTGGTTCTTGAATCAAACTTCACTCCATAAGATTCAAGTTCTTGAAGCAGTGGCAAATAAATACCTGGATAATTTGGAATATGCACCCCGCTTGGAACTTTCAAACCCTGGAGTATTTTCAAGGCCAGGATACCCATTGGTAATCCAACCAATCTGCTCATTGCGGTATCGTGCGCATCCTGCCCAATATAGGACATAGATGATTCTTTCTTATATTGTTTGCCCTCCAATTCGTACATAAATTGATGCTGCATAAGAATCATGTCTCGTTCCTTAGGCTGCAGTTTCCATTTTGATTCTAAGATATGTTGAAGAACATCAGCAGAAGAGTTAACAGTTGCTGGCAATGGCTGATCAGAGAACAAATCCAAATATTCCAATCTTTTGATTTGAGATTGAGTGGCCAGTAATCCATAATGTTCAAGCAGGCCTTTTAAATCCTGAACTCCAGGTTTATTTCTAGAAATCCATTCTCGGAAGGAGTACACCGCTTCTACCCTATCCTCATCATTGGTCACTCCCATTTCCAACAACAAATCCCAAGCTTCACAGAAACCTGAATAACGGATAGTCCCGCGGTAAATTGATTGGATATTATCAAGTTGATATAAGTCCAAATATTTGAGTGAATCCCGGTTGGGATAAACTTCAAAAGGACCCAAGTTTGGAAAATTCCAAATTTCAACGTTTTTGAATACCTGATGGTACGGAAGTTCTTTGACCAATCCACCCTCCAAAAAGGAAGCACCTGACTTTCCTGCTAAAACAACATTTCGTGGATTCCAGGTAATTTTATAACCCCAGGGATTATCCTTACTTTCGGGGGCTACCACACCACCGGTTGCAGACTTAAAACCCATAATTTTGGCAGAAGATCGCAGCGCATCAATTTCTTTCAGTGCCGACATATGATCTAATCCAGGATCAAGACCCAATTCTCCCATTATCATGACTCCATTTGAAATTGCCTCATCATGAAGTGCTTCAATTTCTTTGGAGATATAGGAAGCGGTAATGGTATGCTTTTTATATTCCACGGCATCCTTTGCAATTAAATGATGCAAATGAGGAGGCATTAAAGAAATAATGATGTCATGTTTTCTAATGAGATCTTTTCGGGCATCCGTATCAAATAGGTTGAGTTGAACAGCTTGACTGGTCGGATAGTTTGCTGTTTTTTCTTGAGCAAGTTGCAAGGATTGGTCTACCACCGAAACAGTTAATGGGATCGATTTTTGCTGCATTAAATAATCAATGAGGGCACCAGATGACCGGCCTGCTCCAAATACTAAAACTTTATGCATACTCCCAAGCAGATTTTTTTGATGAAGGGCCAAAGATATTATTTTTAAAAGGTAATATGAAACTACTTATCCAGGCAAAAATATTGGACATCTTGAAATAAACTAAATGAGACATGAACTTAATTTGAAGGCTACCATTTTTTTATATGATCAACTCGATCAACTGAGTTCTACAGACCAAGAGTTGGTTCAACGAGCAAAAATAGCATTGCTTAATTCGTATTCGCCTTATAGTAAATTCAAAGTTGGTGCAAGCATATTATTAGAGGACCACACTATATTAATCGGGAGCAATCAAGAGAATGCCAGTTACCCTTTATGCGTGTGTGCGGAAACCAGTGTATTGAGTATGGCTGGGTCAAATTATCCTAAAGATAAAATCCTGGCGATGGCTATAACCACAAAGGGCCCAAAAATTGCCCAGTATCCGGCAGCACCTTGTGGAGCTTGCCGGCAAATAATTTTGGAATACGAAAACAGACAATCACATCCAATACGAATTCTATTATATACAGTAGATCAACAAATCATAGAAATCCCTTCAATAAAAATGATTTTACCCCTTCATTTCGATAATCGTTATTTATAGATAAAGCAGTAAGTTTGTAATCAGAATGGATAAGCATAAAAGAAAAGTAGGGTTGCCTCCAGGCACCATTGTGTATACAGGTATCCAGAAAGTTGAAACCGCCTCGGTGGTTAGCATTGTTTATGATGCTGATACTTGTGAACAATTTATGTCAGACCAACGGTTTGAACTACCAGCCAGAAAACAAGGACAAAATATATGGATAGATCTTAAAGGGTTGCATAATATAGATCTAATTAAGCAATTGGGCAAACAACTGGATATCCATCCACTGATCCTTGAAGATATTACCGACATATACGCTCGCCCTAAATGGGGAGAAAATGAAGATGGTATATTTTTTTTAGCGAAAACTCTAAAATGGAACGCAGAAACCAAAAGGATAGCCACTGAGCAAATTTCGGTAGCATTTAATCAAGATACCTTAATTACTTTTCAGGAGGATCCTGATGATACACTCATTGCTATTCGTGAACGAATGACTTCCGGCAAGGGATTAATTCTAAAAAATAAAGCCGATTATTTAGCTTATTCTATCCTGGATATTCTATTGGATAAATTATACGTAACGCTTGATTCAGTAGAAGACCAACTGGAGCTGTTGGAATCAAAAATTCTGGAGCGACCCAGTCCGGAAAATAAGGAAGAGATCTATTATTTAAAAAGATTGTTATTGGTCTTACGCAAAAATATACTTCCTATTCGAGAAGTCATACAAACTTTTGAACGATCACAGCACCCTATCATTCAGCCATCAACTAAACTATATATTCAGGATCTTTCCGACCATGTAGTCACGCTAAGTGAACGTGTAGATACTTTTCGGGAAATCCTTTTCAGTATCCAGGAATTGTATGCCTCCGAAATGAGTATCCGGATGAATCAAGTAATTCAGTGGCTTACCATCATCACCGCCATATTTGTACCGGTTACTTTTGTGGCCGGTGTGTGGGGAATGAATTTTCAATTTCTTCCGCTGACTGAACCCAAATATGGATTTACCATCATTATCTTAGTCATGTTAGTCATGATGGTGTTACTTTTCATTTGGTTTAAACGGAATAAATGGATGTAGCTTTTTGGCTTTTGGCTTCTTGGTGTTTTCTTTTATCGTTAACCTTTTCTTCGACTCAATGCTCAATGCTCCTTCCTCATTTCACTCATTTACTCAGAAGAGAAATATTTGGCCATTTGGTCATGAATTGCGTGTGCCTGGACACCTGCTTTTTCTCCAAAATCAGCTCCATCACCAGCAAATATAATACTGCGTGATGAGTTAATTACCAGTCCTTCATCCTTGATTTTACCTCCTTTAATTATTGCTTCGAGATCTCCACCTTGAGCGCCTACTCCTGGTACTAATAAAAAGTGATCAGGTATCATTCTTCTTATCTTATGAAATACTGCGGGGTGCGTGGCTCCCACTACAAACATGACGTTACTGTTAGTACCCCATTTAGCTGCGGTGGTAAGCACTTGTTCATATAGTTTTATGCCAGAAGTAAGTGGCTGGAATTGGAAATCATAACTGCCTTTGTTGGAAGTAACTCCAAGGATTATAATCCATTTATCTTCAAATTCGATAAATGGTTTAACGGAGTCAACACCCATATAGGGAGATACGGTTATCGCATCAAATGACATTTTTTCAAAAAATGCTTTAGCATATTGCTTTGATGTATTTCCTATGTCTCCCCTTTTTGCATCTGCGATTTTAAAAATTGAATCTGGAATTTCTGCGACTGTTTTTTCAAGACTCGACCAACCATCAATTCCTTCCGCTTCGTAAAAAGCGGTATTCAGCTTATAAGCAATAGCCACATCAACCGTATGATGAATAATTTCTTTATTAAATCTAAATTGAGGGTTCGGTTGATTCTTCAGAAATGAAGGTATTCTGGTTATATCTGAATCCAAACCTACGCAGAGAAAAGATTTTTTCTTTCTGATGGTATCAATTAACTCCGTTCTATTCATGCCTCTTCTACACTAGCTCGGTCAAGTTATTTATTGGCTCAATGCTATGTATTTCAGGGACCCGTTGCTTCAAAGACTGTTCGATACCGGCCTTTAAGGTTAATGCTGACATTGAACAATTTACACAATTTCCGAGCCATTTGATTTTTAAAACAAGATCATCGGTAAGCTCTACGATTTCTATATCTCCACCATCAACTGCCAAATGTGGCCTCACATCATCTAAAGCTTCTTCAGCTCTTTCTAGCAGGAATTGTTTTTGATCGTCACCCATAATGATTTATGTTAGTTACAAAGGTACATATTTTTTAAGTACCCTACTTATTTATCAATACTTGTTGCGTTGGCCCTAAATTACTATTCCGTTTTTGTAATTGAGAGACGCAGTTTTGAGCTAAATCGACAAAATAGGATGATAATAGGCTGTCGGTGGACAGAACTGCAGGACGTCCATTATCACCAGATTCTCTTATTCCCTGGATTAAGGGTACTTGACCAATCACGGTAGTTCCACAATAATCAGCCAGTTGTTCACCTCCTCCTCGGCCAAAAATATAATATTTGTTTTCTGGTAATTCTTCCGGAGTAAACCAGCTCATATTTTCTACTACACCAATAATAGGGACATTGATAGAATCAAGTCTGAACATATTAGCAGCTTTGACAGCATCCTGAACTGCTACCTGTTGAGGAGTAGTGACCATGATAGCTGCTGTAACTGGGACGGTTTGCACTAGGGTCAGTTGTATATCACCTGTTCCAGGAGGAAGGTCTACGATCAAAACATCCAATTCTGGCCACATACATTCCCCAATAAATTGTTTAATCAATCCAGCTAAACGAGGTCCTCTCAGTATTACCGACTGTTCAGGCTCAACCACAAACCCAACCGACATCAATGAAATACCGTGTCCTTCCAGTGGCACCAGCTTCGGTTGACCTTGCACTTTTTGTACTTTAGGCTTTTCGTTTTTTAATCCAAACATAGTAGGAATAGAAGGTCCATATAGATCCGCGTCCAGCAGCCCCACTTTATAGCCCAACATTTTCAATCCTAAGGCAAGATTGGCAGAAACAGTTGATTTTCCTACACCCCCTTTTCCACTGGCTACGGCAATGATGTTTTTCAAATGCGGTGTGCTGGCGGCTTTATGTACTTGTGGATCATCCTTTCTTGCTTCAATATGTATATGCACTTGCCCTTGAGGAAAAATCTCTTGAAGGGTTTCGTGACAAGTTTGATATAGGGATGTTTTATATGGAACTTGTAGATTGGGCAAGATTAAATTGAATGCAACAATCGAATCCATAATCCGTATGTTGTCTATTTTACCTGCTTTAACAAGTCCCTGCCCTGTTTCAGGATCTGTAATCCGATCAAGGGCTTCAATAATTATTTCTCTTTCCAACTTTTATGAATTTTACACGTTTAAGATAAAAACAGTCTAATACTTGGTTAAGTTGTTAAAAACTTCCTCTTAAATCCAATTTTATTTATGACATAATTCTTTAATATGTAGTTTCAATACTTATTTTTGCTCGCAAGTTAGTGAAGTAGATGGAAATATACCGGGAACTAAATAAATTACCAACGTTTAAATCATCCACCGTTCTTACAATTGGATCTTTTGATGGTGTTCATCAAGGCCATCAAAGGCTATTGCATAAGTTAAAGACCTTAGCCAACGAAATTGGTGGCCAAAGCCTGGTAATCACTTTTCAACCTCATCCTCGGCAAATCATTTATCCAAAAGACAAATCGCTGAGATTGCTTACGACCATGGAGGAGAAAATTAGGTATATAGCAGCAGAAGCTATTGACTGTCTAGTCATAATTCCGTTTACTGTAGAATTTTCCCAACTTCAGCCCAGAGAATATATTGAAAGTTTTTTACTGAAAAGATTTAATCCGCGGTACATTGTCATTGGCTATGATCATCGTTTTGGTTTGAACCGGGAAGGCAATTTAAAACTATTGAAAACCTATGAACTCCCGGGACACTTAGAGATTATTGAAATTGATAAACAATCAGTTGAAGAAATTGTAGTAAGCTCAACCAAAATCAGAAATGCCGTTTTGAATGGAGATGTTCAATTGGCCAATAAATTGTTAAATCACCCTTATCCAATTTATGGAACAGTTGTTCACGGAGAAAAAATAGGCTCCAAATTAGGATTTCCAACAGCAAATATTCAGGTCGAAAATGAATTTAAACTTATCCCTAAGTACGGAATCTATGCCGCAACTATTCAGGTAGAAGAAAGTATTTTTCAAGGACTCTTATATGTTGGGAAACGACCTTCAGTCAGTGATCTCGAAGAAGTGCGATTGGAGATGCATATTTTTGATTACAACGAAGTTATTTATGGAAAAGAAGTTCTTGTCGAACTACACCAATACTTGAGAGCAGATGAAGCCTATGATTCGCTAGAGGATTTAAAGACACAAATGTTGAAAGATGAAGAAAAGGCTCGCCTATTTTTTACTTCATTTTCATCTACCGGATTATTCCATAAAACTGAAAGCGTCGCCATTGTCGTTCTTAATTATAATGGGGAACAATATCTTAAAAAATTTCTTCCTAGTGTAGTGGCGCACACACCCCCCTACGCCAAAATCTACGTTATCGACAATGGTTCTACTGATGGTTCAATCAAGTTATTAGCAACAAATTTTCCATCGGTGAACATCATTAAATTAGATGAAAACTACGGGTATGCCGGTGGATACAATCTGGGATTATTGGAGATTAAGGCGGATTATTTTTATCTAATAAATTCGGATATAGAGGTTAAGGAACGTTGGCTGCAACCGCTTTATGATGCTTGTCAAGCAGATCCCAAAATAGCTGCCTGCCAACCTAAAATATTATCATATAACGAACCGGATAAGTTTGAATATGCTGGAGGCGCAGGAGGATTTATTGACAAGACATTTTATCCATTCTGTATGGGGCGATTATTAAACGATATAGAAATCGATAGAGGCCAATATGATATACCTAAAGAAATTTTCTGGGCTTCGGGTGCAGCGCTGTTTATAAGAGCCAACATATTTGAGAAATTAGGAGGATTTGATGCAAGCTATTTTGCACATCAAGAAGAGATAGATCTTTGTTGGCGTATAAAAAGAGCTGGTTATAAGATTGTTTCTTGTCCTCAAGCAATAGTCTACCACTTAGGCGGAGGCACCCTAACCTATGAATCACCCAGGAAAACTTTTTTAAACTTCAAAAATAATCTAACTACTATTTATAAAAACATTCCAATTTTAAAATTTTTATTACTCTTACCATTGCGTTTACTACTAGATTCCGCAGCTTCATTCAATTATTTCATCAAGGGACAAGGAAAGAATGCATTGCAAGTGTTAAAGGCGTATATCGCTTTTATCTTAAGTATTGGTGAAATCAGAGCGACCAAAAAGTTAGATGACAAACGAATTTCAAAAATCGTTATTGGAGAACCAAATTTGACTGGTCATTATCGAGGCAGCATTTTAGTCGATTATTATTTTCTCAAAAGGAAGACATTCCTTTTATTAAAATACAAAACCAAAGCCGCTTTATATGAAGGTCAAAATTGAGACCCTATATGAAGATGATGAACTGATTCTGATAAATAAGCCTGCCTTTATCTTATCCTTGCCAGATCGGTACGATCATGAATTACCAAATATTTACCACTATTATTTAGCTCGTTATCCCAACATCAAAATGGTTCATCGGTTAGACGTTGAGACAAGCGGAGTCCTTTGCATCGCAAAGGATGCAGCTAGCCACTTACATCTAAATACTCAGTTTGCACAAAAAAAAGTAAATAAAACTTATGTAGCTATCACCGAGGGATTATTCCAAGACCAATCCGGTTCTATCAATGCTTCAATCCGAACTTATAAGAATGGTAAAGTTGGAATTGACAAATTGGGTAAAAAGAGTCAAACAGATTTTGAGGTAGTTACCACTTATCAAGCGCATACTTTGATCAAACTTTTTCCAAAAAGTGGACGTACTCACCAGATCCGAATACATTTAAACTATATTAACCATCCGATCGTAGGAGATTCTCTTTATGGAGGCCACCCCTTATTCCTTTCTTCATTTAAAAAGAAATATTACTCGAAACATGAAGAACGACCATTAATCGCCAGGACCGCATTACATGCCCTGAAGCTAGAATTTGTTCATCCTAAAAAGCTTGAACCAATGCAGGTTGAGGCTCCCCTATTTAAAGATATGCGAGCATCTATAAATCAACTGAATAAACACTCAAATCCATCGCAGGAGTCTTAAAAGCCCATCATTGGAGGATCTTATACCCGACTAGGTCACGTTGAAGTTTTATACATTACTGAATTGATTGGACTGATCAGCATATTATATGGATACATAATAATTAAGAATGACATCACTCCTTCGATCCACAAATCCCAAACAGTTAGTTAGAATCAGCCCATTGGATTTAAAAGTTGATCTGATAAATAGGTTAAATCTGTTCCTCCAAAAGTTCCTGAGCTCATCATTAAAAAAATCGTGGGTTCTTCAGCAGCAAGTGATTTAAGATGAGTTTCCAAGTCCTTTGGTTTTTGAATAATCAACAAGCCTGGAAAATCAAAAGCTTCCTTTACAAAGTTTTCATCCAGTGGTGGTAACTTTTTCATTCTCAGGGTATGTTCCTGGTAAAAAACAATGGCTACATCAGCGCCATCCAGCGCCTTTTGGTATTGAGGAATAAATTCTTTGGACAGGCTGGAAAATGTATGCAGTTCTACACAAGTGACGAGCCGATGATTAGGATAGGTATGACGAACGGCACTGGTCGTTGCTTTTACTTTGCTCGGTGCATGTGCAAAATCCTGATAAAAAAATGAATGCTCATTTTTACGGATCAGTTGCATACGCTTTGCGGCTCCTTTAAACGTACCTAATGCAGCGAGAAAGTCATTTTCCGAAATGCCCATTTCTTGACAAACACACCAGGCGGCTTGGATATTTTGCATATTATGTTCGCCGAATAATTTGACCGGAGTAATTTCCCCACAAGAACTTTTGAGTGACCACTCAGCTTGATTGGTGGAATATGGGAACATATTATAAGGGATGTATTGGAGATCGTCCCTTACTAGTAAAAGGTCTTTTATATGCTCATCATTTTCATAGTAAAAAACCGTTGCACCAGGCTCCAGACTTTCCAGCAAGTCAATAAACAATCGTTTATAATCATCAAATGTTTTGAAAACATTCATATGATCCCAGGCTATTCCGGTAATAATTGCAATATGTGCTTTGTAGTGGATAAATTTAGGTCGGCGATCTATAGCCGAGCTTAAGTATTCATCCCCTTCCACCACTAAGGTAGGGGCATTAGAAAGGTGCACCATTTCCTCGAATCCATCCAGTTGAGCACCAACTAGATAATCAACGGTTTGCTTACATTCCTTAAGTACATGCAATATGATCGATGTGGTAGTTGTCTTCCCGTGGCTACCTGCAACCACAATGCGAAGTTTCTCTTTAGAAGCATCATAGACATACTCCGGGAAACTGTATATAGGGATCCCCAATCGCTGCGCTTCGATCAACTCCGGATTATCTGCTCGGGCATGCATACCTATTATACATAAATCCAATTTCTCGGACACATTATTCTTATCCCAGCCCATTATAGCTGGTAATAGTCCGTAACGGCTCAACCGGGTTCTGGCGGGGTCGTAAATCTCATCATCCGATCCAGTGATCTCGTGCCCTGCTTTTTGCAGTGCTATCGCCAGATTATGCATAATGCTTCCTCCTGTAGAAATGAGGTGTATTTTCATGAGAATAAAGGTAGAGAATAATTAAAAGGAAGATTAAAAAATAATACGTAAAGATGGTAATTAGGTAAGATGAATATTGTTGATTCGTTTATCCATTAATTTGATAGAAAAGGTAATGGATAAATACTCGCAAAACAAAAATATTGAGTCATAAGGTTAAAGGAACAAAAAATAGATTTTCAGGAATCACCCCTTTGTAAAGAATGTATTCAGCTATCTATTTATGGTTGCTTATCCTGATTAAGTATAAAATCACGTTTGCTCAACTTGTTCTTATCTGGAAAGTCAGTTGGCAGTTTTTGAGTCACTTTACCTGTTGCAGCCCACTCAACTCCTCTTTGTAAGCTGGCAATAAAACCTACACATTCCATAGAATAATCAGCATGACCCATAGGGGTATGAAAGACTCTTCCATTTCCGTATTTAATGGTAATTAACATAGGTTCATGCCGGCCAGTCCCTTTCTGGTCATTATCTGAATAAGCAGTAGCCAATACCTGCATGTTTTCAGCTGGTCCACGTAAACGATCATACAACTCATCCAAAGTATGCAACCATTGAGCTGGCATATCAGCGGTTATGGGATGCTGCTTATCACGAATAGTAATTTTGAATTCATGTTGAGGACCGTGAGAACCACCTCTGCCTGGAGAATCGTCCCTTACTAATTCTCCTTCATCATTATAATAAACATAAGGACCATCTTTTTCGCTGCGATCACCCCAACCACCCAAACCAATCATCTGATTATAAGCCAACCATTTTGGAAATGAATTATTGGCCGCGTGTACAATCACTAATCCACCACCATTTTTGACATAATCATCTAATGCCTTTTTCGTATCCTCTGGCCATGGTGCAGCCATCCATCCGAAATTTGAAATGATTACGTCATATTTACTAAAATCAGGGTTAAATCCAGGGTCTGGTTTAGGATCAGCTAGGGCTTGGGTAACACCTACTTCAGGTACTGGAAATTCAGTTAAATACTTTTCTCCTTTCCAGGTAAATTGGGTTCTAACAATATCAACTTTAAATAAATCCGTCTCTTCCAGATATTGTTTCATCATAATAGTGGTCTTTGGCCACATCTCATGGTTATTCTGTCCGTCAATTATTAATACATTCATAGATTGCGTACATCCTGGCAAGATAGAACCTAATGTAATAATACATATGAAGAAGCCTGTAATTTTTCTCATGATAATTTGATCTTAACTATTAAACAAAGATAATATTTTGTGATGTACTTACTAATAATTGAACGACGGCTATTCTCAATTCCACCAGACAGCATATCGCTTTCTTTTTAATTCGAGGGCAAGCTTTTTTTCCATTTCTATAGCCTCCCCTTTGGTAAGCGGATTATATTTTTCGTAAAGGCTAGGTCTAAGATATAAACCATATTTCTCAACAATCCAAGAGGAGATTTTGTATCCTTTCTTGGTGCGATACCCTTTTTTGTGTTTTCTAAATCTTTCTTGGGGGTTTTGACTAGTCATACCCACATATAAGCATTCCAGCACTCCATTATATTGTGGATTAACCTTCCTGAATTTTTCACTTTCAGTCCACACTTTCTGGGAAAGTTCAACCACATAAACAAAATATTTTTTCTTAGATAGCAATGAAGCAAAGACTTTCAATAACCAATAATTGTAAGATAAAACGAAGAAAAGCCTCTTTGAGTTGTACAACAATCACGGATCTGGCAATTAGCCGAATTTTGAATTCATCGGTTCTGTTTTTCCCGATTCTCTAATCGATCTTCATCCTGCTCCTTACTTTCTCGAAACATATCTTCTACATGGTCGATTTGAGGTGATTCCTCTACAGCTTTCCAATTAAATTTTTCATCAAATGGATCCAACGCTTTTTGGGGATCAAAAACCAACGAATTTACTTCAAGCGCATAATATGGCCTATAATCAGGTGTATCCGTAAAAAAGTCGCTCAGATCCGATGCCCCAGCATCATATTGATTCAAATAAGGCAAACCCAGAACATTCCAAAAAGATTTAAACAAACTACCAAAACTATAATGGACATGGCTGACGTAATCTTTTTTCACCCAGGGGGATATCAGCATGAGAATACTGCGATGTGCATCAATATGGTCAACCCCATTTTGAGCATCATCTTCTGTGACCACTATGAGCATGTTTTTCCAGTAAGGAGTTTGAGAAAGATATTCCACAATTCGACCCAAGGCTAAATCATTGTCAGCCATATAACTTTCACGAAAAGGATAGCCAGCTTCAGGACGATCTCCTGCACCATGATCATTCGGTATTATAACCGTAATAAATGCTGGCATTGAATCCAAACCGTTGATCCACTTTTTATCAAACTCTTTAATGAACTGATCAATCCTAAATTGATCCGGTATGGCCATATTGTAAGTCGGAAACATTTTGGATGTTCGCTCAAAAAGTGGTTGCGGCATCGGAAAGTTGATGTATTGTTGAATTCCCGAATATTTATATTCCGCCCTATAAAGAGCCGGTTCAAACATGATACTAAAACCAAAGTTGTAGAAGTCCACCTGGTGTCTTTCCAGGTGATCCCACATAGATCCTGATTCATTGTAGTCTTCCGGGTAGATGGCTCCTGCTGCTCCATTCATAGCAAACACCCCAGGTGCTTTAGAGTCTTCCTTAAAGCTTCGATTGCCTCCGTAACTAGCGGCGGTACTTGTTTCACACCATTCATTTGGATAGGTATTTACCAGCCATCTATGCCCATCAGCCGACACATCGGCATCGACGTAAAAATTATCCGAAATTCCAAATCGCCTGGCCAGTGCTAAATGATTGGGCATCACAGTGGTATTGGATATAGAGCTCGTCCCTGCTCGGTTTGAGAAAGAAGCATGCATACCATATCTTGCGATCGTAGAATCACCATCACCTTTTTTAAGTTGCCCGAATACTTCGTCATAGGTCCTATTTTCCTTGGATATAAAAACAATATGCTTAATAGGACTTTCCTTCTCTCCTGGGAATAATGGAATTGGATTATTTTCCCTATGCTTAAAATGAGGATCATCCGTTTTCCGGAATAGAAAATTATTGGCTATGACTTGTTTGGTCATTTCCTGTACTTGCTGGTCATTAGGTATGTCCATAATCTGGATAGTTCCTTTCATCAGGGAACCAATATAAGTTCCCTCACTTCCTGGTTTAAAGGTTGATCCACCATTTGGACCACTTCCAAAGCCTTTGGCATTTGCAATAATTAGCTTGGTTCCATCATTGCTCACTTCAACTTTGGCAGGGAACCAACCCGCTGGAATATGTCCGATAACCTCAAATTTAGGAACGTCTATAACCGCAATTGCATTTATGCCGGACTCGGCAACATATAATCGGTTATGATCAGGACTAAGCGCCAATCCAAAAGGAATAACCCCTCTAAATTGTTTTATACGCTCATCCGGTTTTAGATATATGGTGTTGACAACTGTATCGAGTTCCATAGAAATGACCGAGATGTTATCATTGTTTCCATTGCTTACAAATATATGATCATTAGTTGCTACCATCGAGTTAGGGCTTGATCCGCCAACCGCAGGAATGCCCTCAACCATAGCGCCCACCAAGTGCCCCGTCTTAATTTTGTCGACAACCTTTGGATTTTGAGGATCCTTGAGATCTACTGCAAACACTGAAAAAGCCTCGATAGCATTTGGATCTCCTAAACCTGGAATAGATATGGTATCATTTTCAATCCCTGACTCCATTTCTTTAGAGCCATAAGCAAAAGCGGGATAACTAATCGATTTTACTTTGGCGTCTGTTGCACTGTTTTCTCTAATATAGCCATATTCAAACATGCCTACGTTGGCCACGTACACCTTTTCTTCATTAGGAGCCAAGCATATTCCAAAAGGATATCGCCCTACAGCAACTGAATGTTTTATGGTTCTAGAATCGGTATCTGCAATCACCATTCTGAAACCGATCTGGTCAACAGCATAAATCGTTTTACCATCCTTAGACAACTCCAAGTCACCAATATATCCATGTGAATAGTCAACTGTAGCAGAACTATCCGAACAATCGATGAACCCTTGTGCTTCTCCCGATTGTAAATCAAATAGATATATTTTATTCTCTTGACCTCCTGCTACATAAATGGTTTGATTATTCGGGGATATGGCTAGTCCCATAAACACGGATGCCAAAACACCGGCTTCAGTAGATGGACCTGGCGGTACTTGCTGAACTTCCGGATGTTGAGATAAAATATTGCGAACAATCGTAATGGATAATGGATTGGTTCCGGAATTAGCAGTGACAGCTACGTTACCATCTGGACTTAAGGTTAAACCATAGGGATGCGGTGCCGTCAGTATGCTTTTGCCAGCCGGTGTAACATATCTACCATTTGGGATCACCGTTTTTCCTTCTTTATTAATTTGGGTTATTTCATTTCCACAAGGAGCGGAAATGATCCAGGCCGGTTTCTCCAACGCACCATTTTGTAAATTACAGGCTGTTAAAAGCAGGAGAATAAGTAATTGAGTAATAATCTTCATATGTTATCTATATTAGTTTAAATCACACCTCTTCCACGAATCCTATTTTCTATCAGTTATTTCTTTAGCTGCTTTAAAAATTGATCAACTTCCAATGTATTTAAACATTGGGAACGGTAAAGTCCGCCTTTACGAGCTGCAAGTACTCCATACTTAATATGCTCCACCCCTCGCATACTGTGTGCATCCGGATTAATGGATATCATCACACCTTTCTCGACCGCCATGGGTATATGCGACCAATCCATATCCAATCGATAAGGGTTTGCATTGAGTTCAATCGAAACATCATTTGCTGCACATGCATCAATGATTTTCTCAAAATCCAATGGATATCCCGGCCGAGCCAGCAGCAAACGGCCTGTGGGGTGACCAATAATGGAGGTATATGGATTTTCAATCGCTTTTATGACTCGACTTGTAGCCCTTTCGATATCCATATTTAGTACACTATGAATCGAAGCAATGATAAAATCAAAAGAGGACAGCACCTCCGGTGGATAGTCCAACGATCCATCATTAAGAATATCCGATTCGATTCCTTTAAGAATTTGAAAATCACTGATGGCTTGGTTCAACTGATTGATTTCATCCCATTGCTTTTCCAGCGACTCGATAGACAGGCCCTGCGCATACACCGCGGATTGCGAATGATCGGTAATGCCTAAATAGGTAAATCCTTGTTTTTTACAGTGAAGAGCCAATGCTTTCAAAGAATCAAATCCATCACTGTAAGTCGAATGGGCATGAATTACGCCTTTAATATCCTGCTCTTTAATAAGCTCGGATGAATCAAATTTCTGATCAAAGTGAATTTCTTCTCGCAATTCAGGAGGCCAAAATGTTAAACCAGATTTGAGAAACACTTCTTCTTCAGAATCAGCAGAATCGATATCTTTTAGCCGAGCACTATACGTATCACTTCCGGTCATTTTGGCTAAAAAGCTGTAATACAAAGATTCGGGGGCAATATGGATCTCAAATGAATAATTTTCCCGATACATACCGTCGATTAAAAACGCTGAATTGGAAGTCACATTAATTATCTCATGATTGTTCAGAATGCTGTTGTCAAAGCCGTGCTCTACAACTAATTCAATTTTATCAATCACCTGAGCTCTTCGTCGTAACGCACCACTCCACTTGACTTTAACATCAGTCAAAGCCTTAATCAATTCCCAAAATTCCATGGCCACCGGTTCCAGCGATGCGTAGCGGTATTTATGACGTTGCCGGTTAAAATACTCCAATTTTTCCTTGATAGATGACTGTGTTTTTAATCCAAAACCATTGAGTTCTATCAACCGATTCTCGTTGATAGCATAAAGCAATTCACCTATCGATTCTACACCTAAATCCTTCCAGAGTACTCTTATCTTCTTGGGACCCAATCCTCTCACTTTAACCAATTCTCTGATTCCAGGAGGTGTCATATCTTGATATTTCTTCAGCGTAGACATTTCACCCGTTTCATTGAGCTGTCTAATTTTATCCTGCACAGCAGCGCCAAAGCCTTTGATGGCGGCAAGTTCAGCAGCACTCATATCAGCTACTTCAGTAGACATCTTTTTGAGCGTAGTATTTACATTTTGATAGGTTCTGATTTTAAAAGGATTTTCCCGATGCAATTCCATCAAGGATGCTAATTCACTGAAATGACTAGCTATTTCAAGATTGGTCATTAACGTATTTTGTGCTTATGTTACCTATACTAAAAAAGTGTATTCATTCACGAGTAAGCTAACGCTATCGTCGAAAGTATTAGCCTGTTGCAATTTAGATAAAATTGTGCTAATTTTTAATTGGTGGAAACATCCAATAACTTTTTCTTCCAACTTTTCATTAATTCCTATTTCCCACGCCACTTTTTAACTCCAGCCTCATGATAGAATAAGATTCCTTGCTATCATTAAACAAAGGAGGATCAAACATTAATTGCTGAGTCCACTTTAGTAACTGACTATTTTCATGAAAAAAATATTACCCAATAATTTATTGATCATGAGTGCTTTCCGGAGTGAACTCACCATTACGGATTAATCTTTTTTGTAGTTAAATTCAATTTTTTTATATTAGTGATATCTAATTATGAGATAGGTTAAATAAAATCTCATCATTATTTGCCAAACCAAAAAGAACCAATACCAATGAAAAAGATTCTGATTTTATTGCTCCTATCACCTTTATGGGCCTTTAGCCAAAACTTTGATCAACATATTTTTTCGGTGCAAGGAGATTTCAGTGAGTCCGAGACAATGACCTTGTCCTGGACTATTGGAGAAAATTTTACTGAGACAGCGTATATACCCAATCAGGTAATTACGCAAGGCTTCCAACAATCATTCTTGAAAGTAAGGAAGATTGATATTCCAGAAACTGAATCATTAAATGTTGAGATTTTCCCTAACCCTACTTCGGGAATTTTACAAATGAATGTAAGGGATGAGAAAAATCCTGTGCGCATTGAAATAGTTGATGTAAGCGGGAAGCTGATCTTTCAAAATGACAATTATGAATTGAAAAATGCAATAGATCTTTCAAACTATTCAGCGGGAATCTACTTTATCCGAATTACCGATTTCTCCAAAACTAAATATTCAGTTTACGATATCATCAAACACTAACCGTCCATTTTTAACAAATTTGACCATAACCCTTTTAAAATTACCATGTGAAATGAAAAAGCGAATTTTATGCCTTTTAATAGCTACCCTAACCTGTTCTTTTTTAATAAGTCAAGATGCTGACCTGGGTATGCGATACCAGGCTATTGCACGGGACTTGGATGGTTCTTTGATTTCCAATGAAGCCATGCAGACTAAAGTGGAAATGATTACCATAAGTCCTGTAGAAAAAGTACTCTATCAGGAAATTCACCGTGTTACCTCTAACCAATTTGGGCTTCTTAATTTGACCATCGGGGAAGGAAATAAAATTTTGGGTGACTACGAAAAGATTCCCTGGAGTCAACAAAATGTTTGGGTGCGTATCTCAATTCGACGCGCATCTGATGATGATTTCAAGATTGTAAGCTCCAGCAGGCTATACTCTGTACCATATGCTCATTTTGCCACCAAAGCTGGAAGCATAGTAGACAAAGAATTCTCTCCAGTTCTTCGGGCTGCTCCTTCCGGAGGCAATGTTTGGTCTCTAAAGGGAAATAAAGATGCAGACAAGCATCACGATCCCCCCGTACTTGGGACCATAGATGACAATCCTGTGGTGTTTATCACCAATAACACAGAGCGATTGCGTATTGCCGAAGATGGAACGATAAAAGTAACCGGTGATCTAAATGTAGGTGAAGATGCCATCATCGGAATGGACCTAACGGTAAAACAAGATGTAGATCTCAATACCCAAGGTGGAAACACCAATATTAACGGTGCGACCACAATTGGTGGAGCTGATATGAACCTGGCCACCTTCACTGGTCCCGTTCAGATGAACAAAACACTCAACGTGGATGGCAGTACGACGGTCAATGGAACTACTTTATTA
This sequence comes from Lewinellaceae bacterium, assembly GCA_024639065.1. Taxonomy (GTDB): domain Bacteria; phylum Bacteroidota; class Bacteroidia; order Chitinophagales; family Saprospiraceae; genus JAHEJC01. The sequence goes on from JAHEJC010000083.1 coordinate 19,308, forward strand.
GGGGGGGTAGCCATGAACTCAACTACTCATACCGGCAACGTCCAGATGAACAAAGCTCTTAATGTAGATGGCAATAGTTCCCTTAACGGCATCACCACAATTGGCGGACTCAATATGAATACCGCTACTTTTACGGGAAATGTGCAGGTAGATAAAGATCTAAATGTGGGAGGAGGAACCACATTGCAAGGTCTAAATGTAGAAGGAGAAGCAACTTTTAAAAATCGGACCGTTTTCGACTTTGAAATAATGGGTGATCAAACTGAACAAACCAGTTATCCGGTTTTGATTAAAGGTAGTAAACAAGGATTGGCTATCGATCTAACGCCCAATACCACTGAATTTAAATCATATCGAGGTAATAACTATATCTCATTCTGGCGAGATGGCAGTCAGACCGGTCGTATTGAGGGAATGGGTTATGCAGACCTGGATCCAACAGGATTAGTCAGTCTGTTAGTGGGTATGATCAATTCACCGCCCACCTCATTAGCCAGTCCTTCTAGCGGTCCCGGAGTCACTTATTCACCTTATTCTGTTCCGGGTATTCCAGTTGACCTGAAGAGTTTATTGAATTTCAACAAAGGTAATTTTCCCAGTTTGAGTGGTGGCTGCATCGTTTGTGAAAGTCCTCATTTTCCTGAATTGAAAGGTGGTAACCTTCCGGGGCTTGGTTTTAGCTCGCTGCAGAATCTGGTCGGATTTTCCAATCCCTTTTCAGGGGGCAGTCCGTTGCAGGGATTTTCTGGATTCCTGAGTTCGTTTAATGGCAACACCACTGCCAACACACCAGCGAGGACTGTTTGGAATACCATTAAGAGCTCGTTGATGAGCGCGAACCTGTATCCTACCGGTGAGGATGCAACTAATTTTGAGTCCCAGATTTTCTCGAATTACACGTTGGATATATTACTAATGGGAATCAGCTCGGTGGAATCAATCGTCACCTTCATCACCAGCCTCGGCAGTGTGTTGGATCCTGAAGATATTTTTAGCGAAGGAGTAGGTTTAGTTTCCAACATCGTAAGTTTAATCATTTATGGATCGTATGCTGACATCA
>JAHEJC010000416.1 GCA_024639065.1 Lewinellaceae bacterium
AAAATGAATTTTCACCGGCATATTAAAACGCTCATTTACTTGTGTCCATCGATAGCGCCAACTTCCATCTTCTTTGACCAGTTCTAATGTAGGGATCCGGGTATCTCGAAGATATTGATCAAAAAAAGCAGATAAGTCTTTTCCGACATGTCTGGAAATATAGGTTTCTATCTGTTCGCTGCTCACTGTCTGATGATAAAATGCATCATTCAATCCTCGAAGCAATTGTCTGAAAGATTCATCATCATTGACAATTTGCCGGAGGGTATGAATCATATTTCCCCCTTTGTAATACATATCACCGGATCCGCGCTTATTCACTCCATATACCCCAATAATTGGTTTGTCATTTTTAATTCGACTTCGGGTTCCCTGACAATATTCAGAACTAGCTTTTTTCCCATAATGATAGTCCAAAAACAAACTTTCGGAGTAATTAGTAAAACTCTCATGAATCCACATATCCGCGACATCCTTATAGGTAATATTATTCGCAAACCATTCATGTCCAGACTCATGTATAATAATAAAATCAAACAGTAATCCCCAACCACTACTGCTCAAGTCGGTTCCTTTATATCCATTAATGTATCCATTGCCATAAGTGATCGAGCTTTGATGTTCCATACCTAAATAAGGTACCTCGACTAGTTTATAACCATCGTCATAAAATGGATAAGGTCCAAACCAATGTTCAAAAGCTCTAAGCATCCGCCGGATTTCAAGAAACTGTCGCTTAATATATTTTTCATTTTCTTTTAACACAAAAACATCAATATCCAAGGGGCCGGCCTCCCCATGATACGTTTCTCGTTCATGAAGGTAATTTCCAATATTTACATTGACTACATAATTACTGATCGGACTATTAACAAACCAATCAGAAGTTACCGTACCATCCTCATTTTTCTTCAAGTTCCGCAGACGACCATTGGAAATATTATGTAAATGGCCAGGAACAGTCACCGAAATAAGCATACTATCCGGCTCATCGTATAAGTGGTCTTTACAAGGCCACCATATGCTAGCCCCAATGCCTTGACAAGAAGTCGCTATAAAGTCCTCTCCGTCAGCATCCTTTGCAAAAGTGAAACCACCTTCCCAAGGAGCCCGCGTAGCCACATGTGGTTTCCCCGAATAATCTATGGTTATGTTTTCCAGTGAACCTGGCTTCTGTTTTTTAATCAATTCAATAAAATGTGCTGGACCATTTGACGTAAATTCCAGGGTTTTACCATCTTGCGTAACACGTGTGATCAGCAAGGGGGCCTGCAGGTCTATCTGCAAAACTTGATGAGATTCCAAGACCTTATATTGAATAGTATTCGATCCAATAATACTACTATCCCAAGGATTTACCTTCAGTGCCAAATGATAATAATCCAGATCCCACCACGATCTTTCGGGCGTAATGGAACCTCGGATTGAATCGGATTCGGTAAAGACATTTTGACCAGTCATAATTAGAAAAACCAGACATGTAGCGGAAATGCTCAATAGAATTTTTTTAAAAATAATTGCCATGTATTGCTGATTTTAAATTTTAATAACAATAATATTAGTAAGGAATACGACTTCTTGATCAATTAATTGTCCAGATATCAAATTAGATTTTGAACAATAAGGTCCAATTTAATATTATTCATTAAATTACAATACCAAAAAGCAATCAACTAATTACGGTGTATCCTCAACGAATCCAACCAATCTTTACTAACACACCTATATATCTTATTCTGTTTTTATTATTAATTGCTTGTCACCAAGCACCAACCCAATTCCCCAAGCCTACGGAGACCACCATTAAAACGAATATGGAAGAGGCTGAAAACAAAAATAAAAAACAACAATGGTTTGAAGACTTACACCGAACCGCTCCAGGAGTCAACTGGCGAACTATTGAGTACACCACATCATTTGAGAGGCATCAACTCAGATCACAAAATCAATTTACTCGCAACCAAGAAACATATGCAAACGGTTTGTTAATAGGGGCATGGAATGAAAGAGGTAGCAGTAATCAAGCCGGCAGCATTCTGGCAACAAGTTACGACAGTGAACTAAATGCCCTTTTTGTCATTTCAGCCGGAGGAAATCTTTTTAGAGGTGACTTAGCTGGAAATTGGACCATAGTTAATCAGGACTTACGGTTCTCCGGTCTTTTTTTATTGATTCTAGAGCACGGAACATCAAAAAGAATGTTTGCGATGGTAAACAAAATCATTCATTTTTCAGATGATCTTGGATTGACCTGGCAGCGATCATCCGGATTGGAGACAATTGATAATTGGGGAACTCGATATAAACTTATCCCAATTATTAATAATGGTAAAACATTTCTTTATCAGCGGGTCCATTATTGGAATGGAGAAATGGCTGTAGCCATCTTTAAGTCCGAAAATATGGGTGAAACCTTTTACAAACTACCTGATTTGGCCACTACGAATGAACAAAAGTCCCGGCTGGTTAAGCCCCACAATACTGAATCACTTTATTTACTTGAAAAGCAAGTAGGTAGCTTAAAACTTTTTGCGATTGATCCCACCACGGATAAATTGAATTTGCAAGGAAGTAGCGACTTGGAACTTGCCGAAATTCTAGATTTGGATGCGGTGAAAGAAGTAGAAGATATTTATTGGTACACTTATGATGCAGAAAACATACTTTATGAAAGTCAAGACTTTGCAAACAGTTGGGTGGAATACGGATCATTACCGGTAGAACCGTGGCGAGATGGTTTGCATATCTCTCCCTCGGATCCCAACCAAATGATGTTTGGAGAAGTGGAAGCTTATCGATCGATCAACCGAGGTAAAGATTGGAGTAAAATAAATGAATGGGGCGATTACTATGCGGACATAGAACATATGTTGCATGCCGATATTATGGCCATCGATGAATATGTTAATCCATCTGGAGATCCATTTACATTGATAGCAAATCATGGCGGCATCTCCCATTCTTCCGATTTTGGTCAAACGAACACCAACATCGCTTTATTTGGATTAAACGTAAGTCAATATTATTCTGTAAGGACTGACCCTAATAATACATCCGTTATTTATGCCGGATCACAAGATCAAGGATTTCAAAGGAACATTGGAAATTCAACGCTGGGCATTTTAGAATTTGATCAAATAATTTCTGGCGATTACGGACATATCGTCTTTACCGCAAATAAGCACATGTGGGCAGTTTACCCAGATGGTTGGGTAATCTATTTTGAAGAACCGGAGGAAGAAGGTATCAATCATTCATTTCAATTAGAGTATGCCAACAAAGGAGCTTGGCTTCCTCCGTTAGTCCCTTCCCCTGTTCAAGGAGAGGATGTAGTTTATATTTTAGGTGGAAGTATGACCAATGAAATTGCATCTCAAATTATTAAACTTGAAATATTGAATAATTCAATAAAGTATACAGAATTGCCTTTTGACTTTTATGATTATACACAGGAAGGTTATGTGACGGCATTAGCCATGTCTCCATTTAATAGTGATATATGGTTTAGCGCCACTTCGAACGGATTCTTGTTTACATCGAACGATGCCGGCATGAACTGGGAACAAAGTATTGTCAACGTTCCAGCTCCACATTACCTTTATGGATCCAAGATCTTACCTTCGAATCTGGATGATGGTCATCTATATGTGGCCGGATCCGGTTATTCCGGACCAGCTATGCTATTTTCAGATGACAATGGTCAGAATTTTGAAGCAGTAGGTAAAGGTCTTCCTCCTACCATCATCCTTGATCTTGCTTTTAATGAAGATGAAACCCTAATCTTTGCCGCCACCGAAGCGGGTCCTTATGTATTTAATGTAGCTACAAAAACTTGGGCTGATATGAGCGGCCTGGATGCACCTACAACCACCTATTGGTCTGTAGAATATCTGGAAGAGCTCGGCATTATTCGATTTGGTACATATGGTCGAGGCATTTTTGATTTTCATTTATCCGGTATTACTTCCATTCAAAAAACTAAGTTAAGCCAGCTACATATTTTTCCGAACCCCGCAAAATCTGTATTTACTATTGATCTCCCGAATAATCAGTTAAACTTTCCGCTGACATTATCCATTTATAAAATTGACGGATCACTGGTTTCATACCATGGGTTAAATAGCAATAGGCAACAATTTCAGACTGATGATCTAGGCCAGGGAACATACTTTCTCAAAGTGCATGACCAGAATAATCAACTAGTTGGTAGTCAATTGTTTATTAAAGATTAAGTTGCCTAAATGGAATTCCAAAGCGATGAGCGGATCACTGATAATATTGAACTTCTTTTCATTTTTACTGGTTTTGATTACGGAAAAAATAAGCGCCCCAACTAAAGAAACCGGAAAGTTGTAAACCCCATCCTGTTTTCACCAGGCAATTATCGACTCAGGTATGTTTTGACTGATGCCCACGCTAATAAAGATTGGAAAAGTGCTCCTCCAGAATATCCTTTTAATTATGGTATGACGGTATTTAATGACACGACTATTGAGGCCATTAAAGATAGAATGGAGATAGCTGATTAAAAAATGTTTCTGAAAAAGACTTTGGACTGGCCAACCGCACTGCACAAATTCTACTCAGCATCATTAGATGTTCTTAAATACATTGCCTCAGGGAGGCGTTTAATTGATAAGAGATCCTGTATAAGTAGCAGGATGCCGTGAGAGGGCAAAAGCCCCAAGTGATCAAAAATTTAGCCGGATTTTCTTCAATAATTCAATGCAACCAAGCACCCATGACCTATTATTCATGCTATTAAATGTACTGATCCATCTTTATGTTTTGACTTATGCCGTTTAATCAATAGCCAAATTATGAAAACACCGATCAATCCAAGGATGGACATAATCGCGGCAAAATACACACCGGTCCAGGTCCAGGTTAAATGATGCAACGCCCGATGTTCAGGTCTGACATCAAAATCTATCCAGGGTCCTACCCTTCCAAGCACAAAAACCAACACTCGGAATGCATGAAAAATGGCAGCAATAGCAGCTAACCGCAGTGGAATTTTAGATTTTAGCGGATTATTTGCAATAAACCAATTGACCGAAGTGATTATGCAGGCAACATCAATAAGCATTTCGATAATAAGTAACAGGGAAACCCAGCTAACTAATACATTCAATGCATTTTGTGAAAGCATTATAATAGTCCGGGTAAGCAGTAATCCAGCGCCCAATATCAACATGGCAGCATAGAATCGCTGTTGAAGTCGAAATGAAATCATGACTTGATTAATCGTGTTGGAACAAAGATCTCAAATTAAAACATGGCATTCATTAAAATTACTCTATTTTAAAGGAACAATTTAACCATATATGCTCCCTGGAAAACTCATTGAATTTAGCCTGGAACTCGTGGAGCATTGGGTGCGTCCGGATGGACTAGCCAGCGAACAACAACTGGGTGTCTTAAAAAGGTTGATTAAGGAAGCATCAAAAACTGAGTTTGGTTTATTCTATAATTTCAAAAGCATTCTGCGATCAAAGCAACTTACCAAAACTTTCCAATCCACCATCCCTTTCCATGATTATAATCAGCTCTATGACAAATGGTGGCACAG
>JAHEJC010000001.1 GCA_024639065.1 Lewinellaceae bacterium
TGTATCATTTTTTGCAATCTTTTTCTAGCCTCCGAAACATACCATTTGGATGTACCAGAACTCATATCCAATAATTCAGAAATTTCGCTGTGACTGTATCCGTCAATAGCAAATAAATTGAACACTTTTTTGCACAAATCAGGCAATTGGTGTATGTATGATTCAAGCTGATCCGCATCTAACTGCAAGGCTGCTTCGTTGAAATCGACTTTTAAGTTTTCGAAGACACGATCGTTGCTTTCATAGTAATCCGTAACTTTTTTGCGTTTTTTTTCTTTGCGATGTTCATCAATGACGGTATTGATGGTAATTCGTTTGATCCAGGCATCGAAGGGAACTTTCGGTTGATATTTATCCAGGTTTGTCAAAACCTTGAAATAAGCCATGTTCAATGCTCCAGCCGCATCATCCTTGTTTTTATAGTATCTAGTACAAATATTCATCATGGGTTGATAACAGATTTGGTATAACTCAAATTGGGCCTGACGGTGGCCCTTTTTACATTTTCTTATGAGTTTTGATGCTATTTCCATTTATTTAAATTAGGACTCATCCATTGCTGGATGAGTCCTGGTCTAAATGCAGTTTACTGTTTTAAAAACTTCTTAGTTATCAATTGCTGGGCTGATTGAATTCTTAAGATATAAAATCCTTCAGGTAAATTCGACACAATAACCCTGCCATTGGCTTGTCCTTGCAGCCAATCCGTTTTTTCAAAATGAGTGATTTGACCTTGCATATTTTGCACGCTGATCTCATAAGTATCGTTGTAAGGGATATCCAATGAGAAGTTTATTTGATTCCTGGCTGGGTTGGGATGAATGCTCAATTCCTTAACCTTCGTATTCCCTTGTTCCGGCACTATAACAAATAAATTCTTTTTCCCGTTCTTTGATTTATTGGAAATCATTGTGGTAGTGGAATTCGATGCATTTTTAGAATTTGAGGTAAATTCATTAATATTCTCAATTTCCACACAGGACGATGATATACAACCCTCCGAATCCGTAATCGTTACACAGTAAGTACCGGCATCATTGATTTTGATATTCTTTGTCACTTCTCCGGTATTCCAGCTGTAATCAAAAGGGGCCTTGCCATTCGATTTGGCCTGTAAAGTACTTCCATTTAATACTCGAATAATAGCGCGACAGGTATCTGTTTCGTCAGTAATTACTATATCCACACATGCCTCTGCTATACAACCACTTTCCCAATATACTGTGACACAATAGGAACCATCTACATTTACCATAATTTGTTTACCCAACTCACCTGTATTCCAAACAATTGAATCAATTCCATCAGCTGGTCTTGGCACAGCGTGCAATTTAACCCCCGCTCCAGTGCGCCTAGGGTAAATCTCTACTTTACACAACTCATCTATATCTTCAATCGTAAAACACTCTTTCACCACGCAGCCATTTTTAAATATAGCTTCCACACAATAGGTACCAGCTGCTGTAATCAATATGCTTCTGGTAGTATCTCCAGTATCCCAAAACAGTTCTTTCAATTGGCCTTTAGGTCGGGGTTTGACTGTAACCAACAATCCGGCAGCTGTAATCTGTCGTGAGAACGAAATACCACAATTCGGGTCATTGTTTATTTTAATGCACGCTCTAGCTTCACAACCATCTTCAGTAATAATCTTTACACAATATTCTCCACGTTCAGTAACTAGAATACTTTGTGTATGTGCGATAGAATCTCCTAGTTCCCAAAAGTAACGTACCTCAACATCTTCCGGACGTACTTTCGCGGTCAGGATGATTCCTTCATCGGTAACTCTTCTGGCTATTTCAACTTTGCAATCTGGTTCATCATCACCTATAATTATACAATCTGTCGCTTCGCATCCGTCTGCGGTGGTACTATTAATAGTAGCTACTAACACTTTTACACAGTATTCACCCCGTTCGGTCACCAAGACACTTTCAGTCGTATGCGTGGAATCTCCAATTTGCCAGAAATAACGTACCACTGCCCCTTCAGGACGAACTTTAGCCGTAAGTAGGATCCCCTCATCGGTATTTCTTCGAACGATTTCTACTTTACAATCGGCTTCATCATCACCAATTTTAATGCAGTCTTCGGCAACACATGCATTGGTCGCCGTGCTCTCCGTCGCTACTATTACTTTTACACAATATTCACCTCGCTCGGTCACCAGGATACTTTCGGTACCCGCGGTATCCGAGTTATTCCAAAAATAACGAACATTGGCATCCTCAGGTCTTACTTTAGCAATAAGCAGGATCCCTTCATCGGTATTTCTTCGAATGATTTCTACTCTGCAATCCTTTTCGTCACCTCCAATTTTTATACAATCTCGAGCTTCGCAACCATTAGGACTTATACTGTCTCCAGCCACAATTACTTTTACACAATATTCACCCCGCTCAGTTACCAGGATACTCTCAGTACCCGCGGTATCCGAGTTATTCCAAAAATAACGAACATTGGCATCCTCAGGTCTTACTTTAGCAGTAAGCAGGATCCCTTCATCGGTATTTCTTCGAACGATTTCTACGGAACATTCAGCACCATCATCACCAATATTGATGCAATCTCGAGCTTCACAACCGTCTTCAGTTATAATCTTCACACAATATTCACCTCGTTCGGTCACCAGTATACTTTCAGTAGTGGCTGTATCCGAATTATTCCAAAAATACCTGGCGCTGACATTAGCTGGGGTAACTTTGGCTGTCAACAAAATACCTTCATCCGTTCTTCTACTTTGAATATGCACCCTGCATTGATCATCTCGGCGTAAATCAATGCAAGCATCCGCTTTACAAATATCTCCGTAATGAACTACTACACAATATTTGTCTCTTTCAGTTACGACGATCGATTGAGTAGTCTCTCCTGTGGACCATTCATAAGTAGGAGGTGTTGTTGCTGGAGAAACACTAGCGCTAACCGCCGTGAGCTTAATTCCACCATCAACATCTTCCTTCCGAATCTCCACTTTACATCCATCTCCACGCAAATCAATACAAGCCTCGGCTTTACATTCATCTCCATAATAAGCCACTACACAATATTTCATTAATTCAGTCACGGTAATGGACCGAGCAGTGTCACCCGTGGACCATACAAAAAAACTGTTAGCCACGTTCGAAAGGCTATTCCCACCAATGGCTGTAAGTTTGATTCCTCCATCCACTAGCTCCTTCCGTATTTCCACCTTGCAATTTCTTCCCGGGATATTTACTTTTACACATTTCCCGGCAGTACATCCGTTACTGAATGCTACTTTTACACAATATTCTCCACTTTTTGTTACCAACAACGATTTTTCACTACTACCATCACTCCATCCGATTTCAGTAACTAAATCGGCGGGCCGGGGATCAATAGTTAAAAGAATGCCTCCATCTCGCTTTTCCCTTTTGATATTTACGTGGCAGTTCCGGGAACTAACATCATCAAACTTAAAACAAGCATCTGCTGCACAGCCTCTGGGAGTAGTAATAGTCACACAATACGCTGTTTTCTCCGTGACAGAAATTGATTGAGTAGTCATTCCATTACTCCAGCTATATGTAAATGCATCTCCGCCTTTTGCATTGGCTTTTAGTACATAACCACTATTTTCTTCTACTACATCTATGTTGACCCCGCAATCCTGGGCCCATAGATTATTTAAAAACAACATTGGGACAGTTAGCAGAAAAAATCTTAACAGGTTATCCATTTTTCTACAGTTTTTTATTGAATTAATAATACCTTCAACTGTCTACACGGTTATTTGACGTGCTGGGTTGGATAAAATCAATTTTTTTGACATATTTATTAATTATATGAATGAATTCTAATTATGAAACCGCTGGCAGAACGGGTGAGACCTTATCGTCTAAGTGAATTCATTGGACAAAAACATTTGGTAGGTGAGACGGGTGTTTTAAAGAAAACCATTGATTCGGGATTCATTCCTTCCATGATTTTATGGGGACCACCTGGTGTGGGCAAAACTACCTTAGCACAAATAATAGCCAATGAACTCAAGCGGCCATTTTACCCTCTAAGTGCGGTACATTCAGGCGTAAAAGATGTACGATCGACTATTGAGAAAGCGGAAAAGAATCATTTTTTCGACCGGCCTAATCCGATTCTATTTATTGATGAGATACATCGATTCAGTAAATCCCAGCAAGACTCTTTGCTCGGAGCCGTAGAAAAAGGCATTGTTACTCTTATTGGAGCCACTACCGAAAATCCTTCTTTTGAGGTAATATCAGCCTTGCTATCACGATGCCAAGTATATATTCTAAATCCATTAACCGTAGAAGAGTTAATGGAGATGGCTGCTCAAGCCCTTGAAAAAGATGATAACTTAAATAAGAAAAATATCCAGCTAAAAGAAAAGGATTCACTGATCCGGCTATCCGGGGGAGATGGACGACGATTGCTCAATGTATTAGAGTTATTTGCTGCCCAAGAAGATCCGGTTATGACTAATGAGATAATTGAGTCCCTGGTAGCCCAAAATTTAATGAGGTACGATAAGGGTGGTGATCAACACTATGATATGATCTCGGCCATGATTAAATCCATTCGTGGTAGTGATCCTCAGGCAGCTGTCTATTGGTTGGCCAGAATGCTCGAAGGAGGCGAAGATATAAAATTCATCGGTAGGCGTATGACTATTTCCGCTGCTGAAGATATCGGACTAGCCAACCCAAATGCACTCTTATTGGCTAATGCTGCCTTTCAGTCCATTCAGATGATAGGTATGCCTGAAGCCAGAATCGTTCTTTCAGAAGTAGCCATTTATCTAGCCACCTCTCCCAAAAGCAATAGTGCCTATCAAGCCATAAAAACGGCCCAGGAATTAGTAATCGAAACTGGGAATCTACCGGTTCCTTTGCACCTCAGAAACGCGCCTACCAGCCTCATGAAATCATTAGGTCATGGTAAGGATTATAAATATGCACACGATTACCAAAACAACTTTGTGGAAGAACACTACTTACCTGAAGCAGTAGATGGTAAAATCATTTATCAACCCGGCTCAAACTCTATGGAGAACAAAATTAAAGAACGACTTAAGATGTTATGGAAAACGATATATAAATATTAGGTAATTTCAAAGACTAACTATCAAGAGCAGATACTTGGAAAATGAACTGTTAACTTAATTAGACCCTGACCAAAATCTCAACGCTTAAGACCACAGTTTTTGTCTGGGGATGCACATGAAACCGTTAAGGAATGAGGTAATTTAAGGTCAATGAAAATCAGGTAATCAATAAGCCAAAAACTGGCGACTATTTTTGCCATTTTTGTCAGACTCACGTTTCACCTACTTCTTTTCCAATAACCAGAACCAATTGTTTGATTTCACGTTTTGATATTATATTATTCTTAAATTTAGAGAACAGTTTTATATATGAGTATGGAGCCACTGACTAAACAAAGCTTATCGATTATAAAAGATAGCGCTAAAGATTTTGCAGAAAAACATATACGGCCGCACATTATGGAATGGGATGAGGCCCAAGAATTTCCGATTGCTACTTTTAAAAAAATGGGTGAGCACGGTTTTCTGGGTGTTCTGGTTCCGGAGGAATATGGTGGTGCTGGTCTCGGATATCAAGAATACATTACCATCATTGAAGAGATTGCTAAAGTAGATTCCTCGATTGGTCTTTCTCTGGCCGCCCACAATTCATTATGCACCGGGCATATTTTACAGTTTGCTAATGAATCACAAAAACTAAAATATCTTCCCAAATTGGCTCAAGGAGAATTTATTGGTGCTTGGGGATTGACGGAACCCAATACGGGTAGCGATGCAGGAAGAATGCAGTGTGTCGCAGAAAAAGATGGGGATCATTATATTATAAATGGAACCAAATCCTGGATCACTCATGGTAAAAGTGGAGATGTAGCGGTGGTTATTGTTAGGACCGGGGAATTATTAGATAGCCGAGGCATGACCGCTTTTATTATCGAAAAAGGAATCCCTGGATTTGCAGCAGGTAAAAAAGAAAATAAACTAGGGATGCGCGCGTCAGAAACGACTGAACTTATTTTTGATAATTGCCGGGTACATCAAGATCAGATCATTGGTGAAGAAGGAGAGGGATTTGTTCAAGCCCTGAAAGTATTGGATGGAGGCCGTATTTCTATTGCTGCGCTGTCATTGGGGATTGCAAAAGGTTCCTATGAAGCTTCAGTGAAATATGCCAAAGAACGACATCAATTTGGAAAACCCATTGCCAGTTTTCAGGGAATTAGTTTTAAGCTTGCAGACATGGCTACTAAAATCCAGGCAGCTGAATTATTAGCGCGAAGGGCAGCCACTCTGAAAAATAGTCATCAAAAAGTAACCAAGGAGTCCGCCATGGCCAAATATTATGCCTCAGAAATTGCTGTTGAGGTGGCCACTGATGCCATACAGATTCATGGAGGTTATGGATACACCAAAGATTTTCCAGTAGAAAAGTTTTACCGGGATGCCAAGCTATGTACTATTGGCGAAGGAACCTCAGAAATTCAGAAAGTTGTAATCAGTAGGGAAATATTTAAAGAGTAACAATTTAATACCCAAACCCCGCCCGGAGTACGTTAAAATCTTCCAACATAGTAAGGTCTCAGGTTTAGCATTTGATGATTCCATAGATCCATCAAATCAATAAACCCTAAAATATAGTTCGGACCACAGTTCTTTATAACCCACCAAGAAAAAATGGGATTGGTCCTTTTTATTGTGAAAGCTGTTTGGGATAAGCTCATCTATTTTGCCTTGCCAATTTTTCTTTTACTTAGGTTTCTGGAGATTTTATAGATAAAATAAACAGCTCAACACTTACCAGATTTAAGATACGATTACATACATGTGGGTGTTGGGCCTAACCGGTATCGTTAAGTTTATTCCTAAATTATTAGCATTAATTGACCATTATTTGAAAAGAAAAAATGGGGTCCGATAAAAAACAGAATCTTACATTTGAAGATGGTTTTCAAAATGCTGGATCGGATCGAACAGGTGCCATCCTGGATGTGGATATTTAGTATCCTTTGTCTCAATAAATTGGGATTTGATCTATCCGGAGGTGAAGAACAATATCTGAGCTATGCCAAACAATTCATGGATCCGGAGTGGATTAAGAACTCCTTTGTTTATTCCGAATATGCTGGTTCCCGTATTGTCTTTCAATTGATCGTAGGCTTTGTGCTGAAATGGTTGTCATTCGAATGGACCACTTTTCTATTTCGACTTTTAAACTTTCTGCTGTATGCACATGGGTTTTCTTTATTATTCAAGAAAATTGGCCTGAGCAATCTGCATATTTGGTTTATCCTCCAATTGTATCTTGTAATCACCCAATCATTTTTTTCTTCGGCATGGATGCTAAACAGTTTCGAACCAAAAACCATCGCCTATGCCTTTTCCATATATGCGCTTTATTACTATTTAGATGATAAACGATTAAACTGTTTCTTGCTATTATCGGTGGCTGGTTATTTTCATATTCTGGTAACAGTCTGGCTGGCTATTTACCTGTTGATCCATTATTTATGGTCACAAAGAGAACTCCTGAAGTCCATAAAATATGGTGCACTATTCATATTGCTAGTTACACCTTTGCTTTATTATATTGGGTTGGGCATTCTACAAGTACCTGCCGAAGAACTGGTATCTGGCAAAATGGTCAGCGCTAATCACATTTATGCCTACTATCGCTTACCACACCATCTGGGATTGTTCAAAAGCATAGAATATTTCCAAGAAGTACACCTCAGTGGAGTATGCTGGATGTATGTTATGATGATAAGCCTCTTACTGGTTCAAGATCGAGTGAATCCCACTCTATCCAAAATGACCAATTTGTCTTTCATTATTGCAACTATAATTTCAATCTTCCTGATCATAGCCTTTATAGACCATTCGATTTGCGAAGATAGTGGAGGATTCCTGTTGAAAAGTTACCCTTTTCGAGGTAATGTATGGATAAAACTTTTTGTAGTTATCATTTTGAGTAAGACCGGCCTCGAGCTGCTTAAATTTGGGAATCGGTCTAAGCGGTTTATGATACTTTTTCTGGTTATCTGTTCTGCTACTACAACATTAGAAACAATAAATAATATAAAAGGAAGTATTCGTTCAATAAACCAACCCGATTTGCTCCTATTTAGTCAATACATCCATGAAAATACCGGAACCGATAGCCGATTTATAACCTATGGGTTTTCCGAAAAGGAACGGATACCTTTAGGAAGAATTTTAAATAGAGAACCTTATGTGGAATTTAAATTTGTACCAGCAGGGACTGAAAAACTGTATGAGTGGTACAGAAGATGTAAAATATTTGACCAATTCCAGATTGGAGGTGATACGGAAATACTAAGCCCAGATAACATCGAATATATATTTTCCAGGGCTATTCGAAATTTTAAAAATTACCAGCTGGAGACTTCCATGGGAAACTATTATGTCTATAAACAAAACCCCAGTAATGGCTATAATCCTATCAAAGATTAACTTACTGTATAATTCTAATTAATTAGGTTTAAATTAACTTAAGCAGATCTACACCTTGAGGAGAAGTATACATCAAACAGGATTACAGCGCAATATGGTAATCAATTAGGTATAAAAAAGATAAAATTTATGTATTCAAATTTAAAAAACCACCATCGACCGGATAAAAGCAACCCGTCAAAAAGCTTGACTCATCGGCACACAAAAAGGCCACCAAATTAGCTACTTCCGCTGGATTTCCCATTCGGCCTATGGGTTGAGTCTTAGAAAGTGCTTCAAACATTTCACTTTCTTGTCCAGGGTAATGATCTTTCAAAAACCCATCAACAAAAGGCGTATGAATACGTGCAGGTCCTGTGGCATTACACCGAATACCATCGGATAGATGATCTTTGGCGATGGCAAGGGTCATGGTAAATACCGCTCCTTTGGACATCGAATAAGCAAATCGGCTCTCCAAACCACGTAACGAACCTACAGATGCCATGTTTACAATAGATCCCCCACCGGATTTTTTCATCAAAGGGACCCCAAAGTGCAAACAGCTGTATACGGCTTTTACATTGACCTGATAGATTCTTTCCATATCCTGCGGAGTAGTATTCTCTACGTTACCTATATGAGCAATGCCGGCATTATTTATTAGTATATCCAATCGATTATTTAGTGCGTAAATCTGGTCAAATATTTTATTTACTTGAGCATGGTCGGTAAGGTCACATTTATAAAAAGTGGCTTGACCAGATTCTTTGGCAATTTCACTTTCCACTCGTTGACCATTTTCCTCGTCCACATCAATTAAATGAACCATTGCGCCGCTATGAGCAAGTTGTTTACAGACTGCTTCCCCAATACCTTTAGCTCCACCAGTCACTATGGCTATTTTATTGTCTAATTGGTAGTTAATCATTTCGAAGCATTTTTAAATACTTGTGCCTGTTCACCTAATCTTTCTATGCTTAATTCCACCTCATCTCCATTACTCAAATAAGTTGGTGGATCCATACCCAATCCTACACCAGGTGGTGTACCCGTTGAAATTAAATCACCGGCTTCGAGCAGCATATACTGGGAAAGATATTTAATGATATACGAAGGTTTGAAAATCATTTTGCTTGTATTTCCTGACTGCATAGTTTGGCCATTTACTGCTAAATGCATGTTCAGATCGAGCACATCATCTATTTCATCTGGAGTGACCAGATAAGGTCCTACTGGACTAAATCCTGGGCAAGACTTTCCTTTAACCCATTGACCACCCATGTTCAATTGGAACTCACGTTCAGAGACATCATGTACAATACAATAACCAGCAATACTATCGAGAGCTTCCTGTTCATTATCCAGATAATTAACATCTCGGCTTAGCACAACACCCAACTCCACTTCCCAATCAGTTTTTGAACTCCTTTTGGGAATTGCCACCTCATCATAAGGTCCCACCAGTGTATTAGTCGCTTTCATAAAAATAATGGGTTGTTCCGGAATATCCATTCCCGATTCGGCGGCATGATCAGAGTAATTCAGCCCAATACACATAATCATTCCCGGTCGAGCAATAGGACTACCCCATCGCTCATCGGCGTCAATTGTCGGCAGGGTATCACCAGAACGATCCAACAATTTTCTCAATTCAGATAAGCCATTTTGATTAAAAAAGGCTCCACCCCAATCATCAAAATGTACTGAACAATCCTTCCTACTTCCATTTATAAAAACGCCAGGTCTTTCTTCATTCTTTGCACCAAACCGAATTAATTTCATAATGAATTATTTTAAGCAAAGTTACGGATTGAATACAAATTCGCTTCTATCATGACCTGATTTTATGTCTGAATAAATTTATGTGGGTATATCCATGTTTGGTACGGCTCTCATCTCAATGAATTTTATTATAGGTAACCTGTAATAAAGTGGCTGATCATACCAGCTTTCAAAACCTTTTTATTGATCTGTTTAGAAATGTTGGTTATATATTTCCATAAGTTTCATTTCTTGATCTTCCCAGACATACCGGGAGGCATGCTGTTCACAGTTTGACTTCAGGCGGGCATACAGAGTCGGATTTTGAGCAAGGTTAGTTACTATTTCGATGATGTCCGTAGATTGGCAAGTACCCATTAACAATCCAATTTCGAGTTCATGAATGATTTTAGAATATTCTGGGTAATCCATGTTTAGACTCGGAATACCTGCACTTAAATAATCAAAAAATTTATTGGATAAGGAAAAATAATAACTTTTGCTTTCACCATCTAATAAGTTATACCCTAGCCAAGCCGTAGGTGTAATCTTTTTTAATTCAAGTGGACTGAGAGGTCCTGTGAATTTAACACGGTCGCTTATACTCGACTGTTTGACCAGAGTTTTCAAGGATTCACTAATATCGCCTTCGCCTATTAAAATACATTTGAAATCTTTAAGTTCCCGCATAGCTTTTATCAGCGCTTCCAATCCTCGGTCCTTGTTTAATACGCCTTGATAAAGAATGGTCCGATTTTGAGCATTCTTAAAATTAGGGTTTTCTATATTCCGTTTTGGATAGTTATAAATGGTCTGAAACGAAACCCCATAAGCGCTTTCCATCGCTCGAGCTATGGAATCGTTTACCGTGTACCTTGCATCGGTTTTAGGTATCAACCCCGAAGCGATTTTACGCCAAAAAGCATAGATCCATTTACGATGAATAATCTCAGGACTTTCTTCATACCACTCGTGACAGTCGAGTATAAGTGGCTTTTTTTTTAACCATTTCAAGAGGGATGCCGCTAGCAATGTATCCACGTCAACCGCACTGATTAAATCAAATTTTTTAAATAAACCTTTCCAGAAAAGCCGGTGATTGAGTTCCAAATAAAACCCAATTCCTCGTTTGAAAAACATTTTTAGCGGTGTAAAATCAAAGGTTGCTTGAGGCCCCAACACTGAACTACTTTTTCTGGCAAATATTACTTCAACTTGGTAATTATTAGCTACTAGCGTGTTTCCGATTTTCTGAATACGTTGATCATACGCCAACTCATTACTGACAAGCAATAAGATTTTCTTCATGATAAATCTAAGGTAATTCTTTTTGCATGGTCGACGGCAATGACTTCTTCCTTTTCCAACTCCATAATCGCTTTTAGGACATTCGATCGATGTACAAAATCAAACCTGTTTACAAGATCATCTAGTTGAAATGAATTATGTTTTAACAGTAGCATGATTTGTTCTCGAATCGTGCTTGGTACTTTATTCTGTTCGAGACATATATCGCAATGCCCACAACGCGGGAGTGATTCTTCAAAATATTCGCCAATATATTGGTGTCGGCAAGTCTTTAATTGCAAGTACTCAATGACTGATAGAAGTTGTTCTTTTTTAGTTGCCTTTAATTGTTGATATTTGGTTTCATCCAGTCGTACATCTCTACTATCGATGCGGGTGTTAATAAATCTGATCGTATTGCTTTTCCCAGAAGTTCGATAGGATAAAAAGTCCATTTTTTCAAGTCTGGACAATCCAGCCCGGACTTTCGCCATACTGGTGTTTAAATTTTTAGCTATTTGATGTTCTTCAATGGGGGTTTCAATCTGCAAGATTCCTTCATAAAGACGCAAGAGAGCCTGAAAAATATTTTTCAATATCGGTGGAATCGATTCGAGTTCATTCCAGATGTCCTTTTTGGCGGTTATTAATACGCTGGATTTTTGATAAAATGAATCTGAGACATGGATATATTGATGAGCACCTAGATGGTCTATTGCTGATTTAGTAGGCATAAATTTGAGCTGATACTGTTTACAAAATGATGCGAAGTCAAAGGGAAGAAGTATTTCCCCTGGACTGCCAGCCGCGACTTGGGTATAATGAGCTAAAAGCTTATATATTTTCTGAATATAGTCAACGGATGGAAATTGATGTTCGAATTTATTGAACAAGACTTCGGCATCACCTTCATTTGTCATTAAAACACATAATGCATCCAGACCATCCCGACCTGCTCGACCTGCTTCCTGAACGTAGGCTTCCAGTGTTTCGGGTACATCATAATGTAGGATGAGTCTTACATCCGGTTTATCGATACCCATTCCGAAAGCAGTGGTGGCTACCATACCTTGAATCGTTCCATTTATCCAATGATCTTGGATCCTTTTGCGGGCCTGATGGTCAACGCCTGCGTGATACGCTTCTGCAGTCATCCCAGCCAGTTTTAGTTCATCTCTAATCAACACTGTATTTCCCCTACTACGTGTATATATGATGAAAGATTTTTTAGTCTGTAAGGCTATCTTGACGGTATCAAAGAGTTTCTGTTTTGTAGGTTGAACTTTTAAAAAAAGATTTTTTCGATAAACACTATTTTTAATGATCGTGGCTGATGGCATTTCCAGCCGATGCATAATCTCAGCTTGTACTTTACGGGTTGCTGTTCCAGTCAACGCCAAGGTAGTCACATTTGGAAAAATCGATTTGATGGTGGCTATCTGTAAATAGGACGGTCTGAAATCATGACCCCATTGACTGATACAATGAGCTTCATCGACAGCCAACAATTTAACAGGCAAGTTCATCAATGATTCCTGGAATTTATAAGAAAGAAGTCTTTCGGGAGCCAAATACAGTAGTTTGATATATCCGCCAATACATTCATCAATGATTAGAGAAGCTTTATTTCGGGGAATGCCTGCATGAAGTGCTGCGGCTTTAATTTTTCTTTTTTTCAAATCATTTACTTGATCTTCCATTAGTGAAACTAGCGGGCTTATTACTAAAGTCAAGCCAGGAAGCATTAATGCTGGTAACTGATAACATATGGACTTACCTCCCCCCGTCGGTAAAACCGCCAAACAATTATTCCCAGACATTATTTTTCCAATGATTTCCACCTGATTGGGCCTAAAATTAGGGTACCCCCAATACTGTCTGAGCAAAGAATGATATGAACTTTTTTCTGCCAATTTTATTTATGAAAATATTAACGGTGATTAAATGCAAAAATAATCATCTTTGGCGCTTTGTTTGCATTAGAGCATTAGGATCTAATTCTATATCATTTAAATCCAGATACTCAAACTGAATTTTTATGTTTTCTTTAAAAAATATTTTATTCGCTACTTTTTTTCGTCATACAATTAAATTTATGAAATCAATAAAATTATTCATTTTCCTCGCATTAACTCCAATAATAGCCTTTACCCAACTAGATTTTGATTTAAATAATTGGCAACACCTAGATCCAGTTTCCGATAACATAAATGGTGTATCCTCACGTAAAATGTACAGTCTTTTGGATGGTAAAAAACCTTCAACGGTAGTCGTGGCGGTTATTGACTCTGGTGTCGATATAAATCACGAAGATTTAAAAGAAAAAATCTGGATCAACACCGACGAAATCCCAGACAATGGAAAAGACGATGATGGCAATGGTTACATTGATGATATGTCTGGTTGGAATTTTATTGGTGGGAAAAGCGGAGAACCCGTGATCTATGACAATTTAGAAATTACCCGATTGTATAAAGAGGATAAAGCAATGTTTGAGGGTATCAATCCGACAGAACTTAAGGGTAAAGCCAAAGCGGCTTATGAAATCTACTTGCAACGTAAAGATAAAATCGAGAAAGAAGTAAAGTCAGCTGAAAAAAATTATGAAGAAACCGTAAAGTATGAATATATCATAAACACCTCCCTCACTGCATTAAAAGATGCTCTAGGTGACCAATCTCTATCCAGAGAAACGGTGGCAAAAATAAACGATGAGGGCAATGTAAGCTTGACGATTGCTAAACAAATTATTGATCAGGTATTAAACGAAAGCAACGAAAAAATCACCATCGATGAGCTGATGGAAAATTTTGCTGAAGACATTGTAGAGCAAAAAGAATATTTTCAGACTAAATACAAATATCATTATAATGCGGATTACGATCCTCGGGATATTGTTGGTGATAAATACCGCGATGTAACGCAAAGAAATTATGGAAATAACCAGGTTTATGGACCCAAATCAGATCATGGCACCCATGTCGCTGGTATCATTGCCGCTCAAAGAGGTAACAACATTGGCATGAATGGGATTGCAGAACATGTACGCATTATGCCTATTCGCGCAGTCCCCGAAGGGGATGAGAGAGATAAAGATATTATTAATTCAATTTACTATGCCGTAAATAATGGAGCTTCTGTAATCAATATGAGTTTTGGTAAAGGAGATTCTCCATATAAAGAAGAAGTCGATAAAGCCTTAAAGTATGCCGCCAAGAATGACGTTTTGGTTATACATGCTGCAGGAAATGCAGCTATGGACAATGATTTAGGCAAAAACTTTCCCAATGATAAATTCAAGAAAAAAGGATTGTTTGCACCCAGGTATGCTAAGAACTGGTTGGAAATAGGCGCTTTATCCTTTCAAAAGAATGCCGAAAGTGTAGCTCCATTTTCTAATTATGGAAAAACTCAAGTAGATGTTTTTGCACCAGGTATGAGTATTTATTCTACGATTCCCGAAAATGCATATAAACATCTGGATGGTACCAGCATGGCAGCTCCTGTGGTGAGTGGGGTTGCTGCAGTTATACGATCGTACTTTCCGGATTTGACAGCACCTCAAGTAAAAGAAATATTATTAAATTCTTCTGAAAAAATTAATGAGCAGGTCATTAAACCCGGAACCAATGAAACCGTTGCCTTTTCCGACTTATCAGTAAGTGGTGGAGCAGTTAATGCTTATAAAGCTTTCCAACTCGCCAGCACTACTAAAGGAAAGAAAAAGAGATCAAAAAATTCTATGGGTGTTAGTGGTTCCACTCGTTCAAAACAAGCCAAAGAGATAAGAACTTAATAGAATTTTAACGCTACCTGGCCAACTGGCCGAAAAGGTGCATGTTTAATTCATGATGACTGAAGTATAAAGAAGCCACTACCTTATATATTGCTCAACAAGGCTGTGCTGGCTAACCAACCACTTAATTGAATAAAATGTCAACATGCCAATACGCTAACTTGCCAATACGCTTATTAGCAATTTGCTAATAGCTAGTATTTACGGCGGCTTGTATCCGGTTTAGTTAATCTGAGTCGTTCTTCCGTAAGCGGAACCTCGTGCGGTGGTTTAGCACTAACTTGATCAAAAATTTTCTCTTGGAAAACCCAATTATCATCAATATATTTGAATCCACTATAAGAACCATCTGGTACATAGGCTGATTGAGATCCTTCTCTTAAAATCAGATGATCAAATACAACCATACCCAAATCATCATCAAAATTGAGTCTTACATTTGCGTCGCCAGTGAATTCGAGTAAAAAGCGGTGTTTCAGATGCTCATCATATTTGAAGACGGGAGCACCAAAAAATGGATTTCCATCTTCATCAAAATATAAGACATCTAATATTTTTTTACGATTGTAATAATCATGCATATCGTAGCCAAATAATAAATAGTGTGGTTTATTATTAAAAAAGAAAGGTAGAATTTTATAATAAACCGACCCGTACCAATTATCGTTGGTTACCCGTTCTTGTTCAGGATTTTTCATTTTAAACGATCGATCAATTAGCGGGAATAATTTCAACGTGGTATCATTCATTTGAATAGCCCCATAATATCGGTAGTCTCCTTCTGCTACCTCCAACTGCCAGGTGAAAATTCTAAATTGTTCATCACCAGAATGAAGAATGGAAATATTTTCAAAATACTCAAAGGGATAATCATAGGATCCTGGTTCTTTTAACGTTTTGACCAGGTGTTTAATAAATAATTCACAATAGGCTAATCTTTCTTCTTGGTTATCGCTAACGATACCGTCTGCCAATACCTCCAAGGTATCTTCATGGATTCTAAAAGTTTCAAGCTTCGCAGTATCTATTTGACCAAAAACAGCTGTAAGCTCTACCAGAAATAGACCAATAACACAAAAAACTAACTTCATTGGCAAAGAGTTATCTAAGCACATAGTACTAGAATATATTATACGTAACGATTTAATCATTACACAAAGTGTACCGCTATTTTGTGAGACAAATAGAATTCGTTATAAGTTCCGTTAAGTAGACGAGTAGATTAGCCTAAATCCATTTTTTTATAAGTATTTATGACTTCTTTAACATGATCGGCTGAGTCATGTAATAGTTTGAGTTCACTATCATCCAATTTCAACTCGATAATTTTTTCAATACCATTTTTGCCTAATTTGACTGGCACACCAAGGTAAATATCATCTAACCCATATTCACCGGATAAGTAGGCGCAACAAGGAAAAATACGATTTTCATTTTTCAGAATGGTCTCGACCATTTGAGCAGCGGCAGCTCCTGGAGCATACCAGGCAGAAGTTCCCATCAATTTTACCAATTCTCCGCCACCGACTTTAGTCCGCTGCACAATTTTATTTAAAGCCTCATCATCAATAAAATCGGAAATCGGAATTCCTGAAACTGTTGTAAACCTGGGTAAAGGAACCATGGTGTCTCCATGACCACCTAATAATGTAGCTTGAATATCTCTGGGACTAATGCCAATCTCAGTGGCCAGAAATGCTCTATAACGCGCTGTATCTAATATCCCTGCCATCCCAAAGACTTTGCTGGACGGTAAGCCTGAGGTCTTATAAGCTGCAAAACTCATCACGTCCAACGGATTGGAAACGACAATGATGATAGGACTTTCCGAGTGTTCTAAGATGGACTGAGTAACTGATTTTACAATTTTTGCATTGGTGGAAATTAGATCATCCCTACTCATTCCAGGCTTTCGAGGAATTCCTGCCGTTATGACCACGATATCGGAATTAGCCGTTTCCTGGTAGTCCTCCGTTCCCTTTACATAAGTACTATATTCATCAATTGAAGCTTGTTGCCAGGTGTCCAATGCCTTTCCTCTGGCTAAATCACCCTGGATATCCAATAAGATGATTTCATTGGTAATATTTTTATGCGCCAATACATTTGCGCAAGTTGCGCCGACATTACCAGCGCCTACAATGGTTACTTTTCCCATAAAGTTATTCTATTAGATTTGTGTCATAATAAGTACTACAAAAGTAGACAATTTCATAACAGCAACAGAATAATAACACCCATTTTTGACGTTTATCTTAAAGCAATATGAAACAAAAATGTGTATTTTTGTTGTTAGTATAAGATTAAGAAGAAAACTACATCATTTGAATTTAGAATCAACAGTATGTTAAGAACTAGATTAACATTCAGGACCTTACTTGTTTTAGGCCTATTAATTTTCGTGGTTAGTGCAGGGCTTAATAGCCAGCAAACACCTTTCTGTGGAACGTCAAACTTAGAAGATATTAAGCAGCAGATGATTGAAAATCGAGTGGAAATTCCTCGAGTAAGACTTCGCAATGCAATTACCTATGTACCTTTAAAAGCTCATATTATGGGTAATTCTGAGGGCAATGGCAAACTCTCTGAAGATGATTTATTGGATATGCTTTGTAAGCTGAATGAAAACTTTAGTGAACTGGATATACAATTCTATTTCAAGGATGGTTTCAATTACATCAACAATACATTTCTGTATGATAATACAGATCCTGGAAATTCTATTTTCAGGGCTGAAATGAGAGCCATAAAAAACAAACATAAGGCGATCAATGTATTTTTCAAAGGTGATGTAGGAGAAGCTGGTGTTTTAGGTTATTATATGCCGAGTCCAGGATTTAATGATTTCATCGTGGTAAAAAACTCAGTGGCGAAGGATAAAAGAGTTGTTACCCATGAAATAGGTCACTTCTTCAGTCTATTGCATCCATTTCACGGCTGGGATGAAGATCCATGGGATGCTTCAAAGCATGGTAATCCAGTAGGTAGATTGGCGCCAGATAATCTGACCGTAAATGAATATGCTGATGGATCTAATTGTGATGAAGAGTTGGATGCTAGTGAAAATAATGTAGGCGATGGAATATGTGATACCCCGGCTGATTATAACTTTTTGAGCAACACCTGTAATTATTCTGCAAATGCTATGGACCCGGTTAATAAATTGGTAGAACCTCAGGTCAATAATTACATGAATTATTTCAGTGGATGTGATCAATACGTATTTACCCCGGGTCAACAAAAGGAGATGATGCGGAGCCTATTGAGTTCTACGAGAGCTGATTTATTTTCTAATTATCAACCGAATATTTCGATCATTGAAGAGACCGCTACCTTATTAGAACCTATTGAAAGCGAGATAGTAAATACAGCCAATGAAGCTACTTTGCGCTGGACTGCAGTTGAAAATGCAGAATGGTATCTCGTTCAAATTGATCGTGCGCCTACTTTGGATTTTGATGTAAGATCCTTTGTGACCAATGATGTAGAGATAATAATCGATGGTTTGGATGAAGAGCGCAACTATTTCTGGAAGGTAATTCCTTACAATGAATACTATACTTGTGCAAGTCCCAGCAAAGTAGAGCGATTCAAAACGAGCACGACCACGGCTGTTCAAGAAATTCCATCGATAAATTATTTCAACGTTTATCCAACTTTACTGAACAATAAGCGCTTGGTAACCATAGATATACAGTCAGAATCTCCATTTGATGCACTTATCAGTGTTTTTAATTATCAAGGGAAACTTCTCCAACCAAGTCAAAAATGGCTGTTAAGAACAGGGGCAAATCGCGAATCCATTGATTTCATCAAATACGCTCCCGGTTTATATTTAGTTCAAATCGCCACGGTAGAAGGAAATATCACCACAAAAATTTTAGTGCAATAGCTCATTCAAATTGCCAATTGAAATCGATTAATTAGAATCCACAAATTTATACCTAGAAGAATCATCAAACATGAATCCTTCCTGAGACCGAATTGATTTTAGCGAATTTAGAAATTGTCACATTAAATAGTATTTTTATGGCATCTAAAAAACACAGCATCGATTATGAATCTTCATGAATATCAGGGTAAAGAATTATTAAAAAAATTTGGGGTTGCTATTCAGGAAGGTATTCTTGCTACCAATGTAGAAGAAGCTGAAGAGGCCTACAAAACCCTTACAGGAGGTGCAGGAGGCAATGTAGTGGTCAAAGCGCAGATACATGCTGGAGGCAGAGGAAAAGGGGGTGGGATAAAACTATCCAAATCACTGGAGGAAGCAAGTGAAAATGCTTCAGCCATACTAGGCATGATGTTGAAGACCCCACAGACCCCTGGCGGTATGGAAGGACCAGGAAAATTAGTCAGAAAAGTTTTAATTGCACAGGATTCCTATGTACCAACATTCGAGTCCTGTAAGGAATATTATATATCCATATTGACGGATCGTGAGAGTAAGCGGAATGTGATCATTTACTCAACGGAAGGTGGAATGAATATCGAAGAAGTTGCAGAAAAAACACCGCATCTTGTACAAAAAGAGTTTATTGATCCAACCTTAGGACTTCAAGCATTTCAACTACGTAAAATTGCTTTTAACTTGAACTTAACGGGAGACGCTTTTAAAGGTATGACTCGGTTTTTATTCAGTTTGTACACCGCATTTGTAAAATCAGATGCCTCTTTATTTGAAATAAATCCATGCCTAAAGACTGGTGACAATCGTATTTTGGCGGTTGACTGCAAAGTCACCATTGATGATAATTCTTTATTTCGTCAAAAAGAAATTGAAGCCTGGCGCGACCTGGACGAAGAAGATCCGATAGAAGTGGAAGCTAAAAATTTTGGACTCAATTTTGTCAATTTAGATGGTAATGTAGGTTGTATGGTAAATGGGGCTGGTTTAGCAATGGCTACCATGGACATTATTAAACTTTCTGGAGGTGAGCCAGCCAACTTTTTAGATGTAGGTGGAACCGCAGATGCCGAACGAGTAGAAAAAGCCTTTAGAATTATCCTCAAAGATCCCAAAGTTAAAGCAATACTTATCAACATATTTGGAGGTATCGTACGATGTGACCGGGTAGCTAATGGCATTGTACAAGCCTATCAAAATATTGGTGATATTGAGATTCCTATAATTGTGCGCCTTCAAGGCACCAATGCTGAACTAGCCAAAGAAATCATAGATAAATCCGGACTGGAGGTTCAATCAGCCATCCTACTCAAGGAAGCTGCAGAATTGGTACAAAAAGCGATCATCGTATAAATCTTTCAAAATGGAATTACATCTGCTAAATGCTTATATGCGCAGATGTTTTGATCTCGCTCGATTAGGTCAAGGTAAAACATCGCCTAATCCAATAGTAGGGTCCATAGTAGTCCATGACCTTCGTATCATTGGAGAAGGATATCATAAATCGTTCGGTCAAGCCCACGCGGAAGATGTTGCCATTCATAATGCAATTAATCAACATCCAACTTTGCTCCCCGAATCTACCATATTTATTTCCTTGGAACCCTGTTTTCACCAAGGCCACACCCCACCCTGCGTGGATCTAATCTTAAAACACAAAATTCAACGAGTCGTTATCAGCTGTATCGACCCTGACCCTCGAGTAGCGGGAAAAAGTATTAAAAAACTTAGAGCTCACGGAATAGAGGTAATATCGGATGTACTGTCGGATGAAGGCCAAAACCTGATTAGAAACTTTACTACCCGAATCTTTAAAAATAGACCCTATATAACTTTAAAGGTTGCGATGGATATTCATGGCAATATGGGTTCTATCGGAAAATCTATATGGTTGAGTAATCGTTTGAGTAAATTCTATGTGCATCGATTAAGGGCTTATACTGATGCGATTTTGGTTGGAGCAAATACGGTAATTATTGATAATCCATTATTGAACAACCGGCTTTTCTTCGGGAACTCACCATTGAAAGTAATCTTTGACCGAGATTTATCCATAGATAAACAAAGCAAAGTATTTGGACAAGAACCCCCTATACTGGTTTACACTTTCAAGCATAATACATCGTTTGATAATTCTTTAATTGAATACATACAAATCAATGATAATCAACTCTATATGGCACACCTGATTAACGATCTTTATCAACGAGGGATTAATCATCTTTTAGTCGAGGGAGGGGCTAAAACTTTTAGCACGCTTATTGAAGAGGGACATTGGGACGAAATTATTTTGATAAAAACCAAGGAGGAAATTACGAATCACCCTATTTCATTTGCTTCGTTTAATGGCATTAAACTTCACTCTTTTACACTGGGGTCAAATCTAGTCGAACATTGGATTAACCAATAATCAATACAGACCGTTAAAGTTATTTTAAATAAAGCCTAATCGGTGATTAAACCTATTAAATATTGTTGCAAAGTTGTTACTTTGTTTTCATTGAAACTCTATTTACCATTTTATGATTAAAACGATAAGAATAGGATTTAGCGTGGTGTTGCTCCTTTATGGCCTCTTGGCCATTGGACAAGAAGAAGATGCTAACTCTTTAATCAATTGGTTAAGCTGGGAAGAAGCTCTAGAAAAATCTACTTATGAAAAAAGAAAGATTTTCGTAGATCTGTACACTGAATGGTGTGGGTGGTGCAAGAAAATGGATTCCTCCACTTTTAAACAAAAAGACATTGTAAACTTTATTAACGAGCATTATTATCCGATCAAATTTGATGCACAGAATAAAACACCTATTGAGATTAAAGACAAAGTGTACAAATATAAAAATGGTTATAATGAACTTGCAGTAGAAATTACATACGGAAGAATGCAATTCCCCTCTTTAATATTCATGGATGAAGATTTCAATACGATCCAATCAATTCCGGGATTCCGAAAACGTGATGAACTTGAAATGATTTTGGTTTATTTTGCTGAAAATTTTCATACCAATATGCCTTGGTCAAGCTTTCAAAGAAAATATGCCCGGATGAAAATGCCTGATACGGGGCGAAGTGATCTTCAGCATGTTAAAGGTAAAAACTAATTCCATTATTCATTCTGACCTCTTTACCTACCCTCTAATCCATTTCATTTAGTATATATATTCTCATCCCTATAAAAACAAGACAGACATAGCTCGTTTCATCATTTAGTCGTGTAAAATGGCTCATTTCATTGATTTACAGGTCTTAGAACAAGGTAATATCTTCATATTCGGGATAAAATAAAATTTACATTAAACAAATGGAACTAAAAATAAATTAATTAGATTTGTAATTGTATTGAGTTAATTATGAGTTTACATTCTAGATTGACTTGGATTTATTTATCTAAAACATTTTTTTTATGAACATTTTTGTAGCAAAACTAAACTTTGACACACGCGAATCCGACTTAAGAAATGCTTTTTCCGAATTTGGAGAAGTGGATTCTGTGAAAATCATTATGGACAAATTCACCGGAAAATCCAAAGGATATGGTTTCGTTGAAATGCCAAATGATGATGAAGGTCAGAATGCAATCAACGGATTGAATGATTCTGAGGTGGATGGAAGGACTATCGTGGTCAAAAAAGCCGAGCCTAGAGAAAGAAGAGATAACAACCGTGGCGGCGGCGGCTACAACAGAAGATATTAGAATATATTTTTTGTCGAGAAATAAAAGCCTTCGAAGTTCGAAGGCTTTTTTTTGTTCTGGATCATACCTGAAAATCCACCCATTATGCCATATCAATTAGCGAAATTCCATCTTCTTTAATTTCTATTTTTCTTTCCCGATACAATGCTCCTATCGATTTTTTAAATGCTTTCTTACTTATGCCCAGCGATTTATAAATAACTTCAGGTGGACTTTTGTCCGTCAAAGCTAGAAATCCTTGTTTAGCTATTAAAGCGCTCATAATCAAGTCAATATTTGCATCATTATACTTCAAATAACCTATCGGCTGAAGCGAAACATCAATTTTTTGATCTTCTCTTAATTGCTTGACATATCCCTTTAAATGATCTCCAATTTTTAGTGCTTTAAAAATCTCATTATTAAAAAGGAGTCCTTTGTGCAATTTGTTTACAATGACTGAATAGCCAAGGTCCGTTTTGCGCATAATGATTAAATCAACCTGATCACCTGCATGAACTGTTAAAGATTCATTTTGAAGGTATTTATCTAATTTGTTACTCCCAAAAAGTCGATCTGTTTCTTGGTCAATGTCCATATAAATCAGGTACCATCGATCCAGTTCCATCTTCTGTCTTTGTTCTTTAAATGGAACCAACAAGTCCTTCTCTAAACCCCAATCCATGAATGCGCCTACATCCGAAACCGCAGCAACACGTAAAAGAGCAAAATCATGAAGCAAAATTTTGGGCTGAATATTGGTGGCTATTTTCCGTTCAGCAAAATCACGATAGACAAAGACTCGAATTTTATCGCCTATTACAAAATCTTCCGGACAATACTTATTAGGCAATAAAATATCTTCAGTTGGATCTTCTGTTCCTAAATATAATCCAACTGAAGTTAATCTTAAGATGGTTAATTCGTGATATTTTCCTATTTCGATCATATTCCAAAGCTAATGATTTTTCATATGCAGTAACCTGGTTCATTTCATTTTAGCTATATAATAAGACGCTTCAGTTAAAATTATGAATTTTCGAGTAATGCCATTTTATTTTGTAGATAGGCTCTTTCCAACTGGTTGTTCACCAGACCTATAGCCTTCTCCAGATAATTAATTGCTTTATTAAGTTGTTTTTTTTGATGGAATAGCTCAGAATAGGTTCCAAAATATAAGTAAGCTCTTTGCTCTAGTTGGTCAGGGTCAATTGAGTCTAATAGTTGCTCGGCCATTTCAAATTTTTTTAATTGGATATAGACCATGACCATATTCAACAATGTAAAGTCCGAATTTTGCAAATCGTAAAGTTTTTTATACCAGAAGAGTATCCTATTCCAGTCGGTTGATTCAAAAGAAGTAGCCTTAACGTGTTCTGCCGCTATCGCCGCTTCATAATGGTAGGTCGATAAAGTTGCATTTTCGACCGCTTTATTCATAGCATCATTCCCGGCAAATATTAATGGGAAATGCCATTTTGATCGATCTTGACTTTTTAGATCTTTCATCTCGTTTTTTTCATCTACCTTACTTTCCAATCTAGCTGCATGAAAACACATCAGCGCAAATAAAGCATATGCTGAGTGAGAGCTTAATTCTTCCTTTTTCAAAAGAAACTTGCAGAGCCGCATGGCTTCTGTACACAAATCCCGGCGAATTAAAAGTTCATTCTGGGTTGAATGAAAACCTTCGTTAAAGATCAGGTAAAGCACTTCAAGCACTCTATCAATTCGATTGGGTAGTTCAAATCTATTAGGTATTTCAAAGGTGATTTCTTTGTTTTGTAATTCTTTTCTTGCCCTGAATAATCGCTTTTTGACGGTTTCTTCTTTTAATAATAATGCAGCTGCAATTTCTTTGATACTGAATCCCGAAATGGTCTTTAGCGCAAATGCAATTTGGTTGTTAGAATTTAGATTAGGATGGCATGCGGTAAATATCATACGCAACTGACTATCTTCAATTTCATGATCCAGAAAGAGGTCATTGAGTACCATAGAAGCTGGACCATTCTCAAGTTTCAATATTCGATTTTGATCAGCACGTATTTTACGAAGCAAATCAATTGCTCTATTTTTGGCCGCTTTTGTTAGCCATGCTTCCGGGTTTTCAGGCAATTCAGATCGCCAAGTTTGCATGGCTTTGATAAAGGTATCTTGGACGGCATCCTCAATAGTCTCTAAATTGGTTAAGCCAAATATTCTGGTTAAAATGGAGACCATCCTTCCATATTGATGCCTGAAAAGATGGTCCATTATTTTAGTTTGCTTCATTGTTCAAATACCATTACTTCTCTCACCTCTACAGAACCGTTTAGGTCAAAATCCGGATAATCCTGAGAAATTTCAATGGCCTGATTTACGTCTTTGGCTTTAATTATATAATAACCGCCAACTAGTTCTTTACTTTCAGCAAACGGGCCATCGGAAACTGTACGACTTTCACCAGATATGCGTTTGGCGGAAGCATGAAGCGCATGACCTCCCCGCAGGATCCCAGCTTCTTCCATTTTGCTTTGCCATCCCCACCATTTTCCCATCCTACTTTGCATCTCTTCCGGAGACAGTTTTAATTCTGCATAGGAAGGGCCTAAAAAAATCAACATAAATTCTTTCATCCTTAATTATTTTTGATTAATCAATATTTATAAATTATAAAATCCAAACAGGACTAATTTATATCCTTTAAATCCATCTACATAAACAGAATCTACCTCATGACTTTTTAATTCAGGAGAATTACTTTGACTAAAATTTATTTAATTATCAAACAGCAATTTATGACTCAATGTGTTCATTTTATTCTATTACGAAGCGAAACCAATAAATGGGGACAAATGCGCAGATATATTTTGTTTGGAAATCTGAAAAGAGAATTGATCGATAAAAAGTTTCGGTTAATCAAACTTAACGGTAAGACGTACTCCACCAGGCATCGCATCCAAATTTATATTTCGAGCTTTATACAAAACTGGGATCAATAGTCCATAACTGGCCCCGACGACATAACCCATAATTACATCGGTTGGAAAGTGTTTTCCAGCTTTGTATCGAAGATACCCGGTGAGGGCGGGAATAGAACTAGCCAGCGTCCAATACACTGGAATCAGCTTACTTTCGGGATTGATGTCTGATAATACTTTAGCACAGAAAAATGAAAAATAAGCAGTGGTGCTGGTGTGCCCAGAATAAAAAGATTTTGTGTCATTTTTGTTTAACCGATGCTTAAGTATCTCTTCAGAAAAATTGTACATATAGGGTCTTGGGCGTTCTGCCATTAACTTAAATGATAAATTCATAGCATCTTGTATAAAATATCCCTGAATACCCATAAGCAATATATTGCCCACTTTGTTTCCGTTTTTGTTTTTTAGAAGATAGAGTGATGCCGGAGACAATATGGAAGTATAAAGCAAAACATCACTCCACTGGTCGGCCTTCATAGAATAATGATTCACCGCACTTCTGTCGATGCTCCACAAAGCGCTTTTATCCAATTCCCAATAATCATCAAAGTATTCCTCGGGCCTGAGCCGGTCATAAATATGCAATCCTACATTCAAGCCAAACGAAGTAAAGAATTCTATTTTATCTTTTTTAAACTCAAAATCATAGGTTTGTGCAGAACAATTTGAAATAATCACAAAAAAGGAAATCAAGAGTAAAGTGAATAAATAAGGACTTTTTACTTTTTTCATAAATAAGCAATTATGGATTATCCTGTGGGTAAACAAAGGTTACTGGATCTGATTGTACCACTGATCCAAAAACTCCAAATGCGCCCTCATTAGTAGAATGAATAAATGTCGGTTCCACGAATGGATTCAAAATGGATTGCAACTGATTATCCAGATCTTGAAAAAATTGAGCCGATTTGGCATCAAGAGATTGCAGGTATATGGTTCCAGTATCACCTTCCAGGTATTCAAATAAAACCTCAGCATTAAATTCCATGTTCTGCCCATCCAACGCTATATCGTTAAACACGATCCTGCCTAAATCGGTCACTTGAAATAACTCGCCTTCTTGGGTGCAGTCACTAGTTACTGCACCCAATACATGAACGTGCCATCTGGTTTTATCAATCCATCGATCCATCTGAAATCGATATACATTGCCAAATCCAGGGGCATCCTTAAATGTAATAATTACTCCATCATGCCCTCCATAAACATCGAAAAATTCTACGGATGCAACTTTTGAAATATTTGCCTTTGGCAAGTCTAAAGTGATGGTGGCTTGATAATTAACCCCCTGATATTCCATTTGCAGTTGATAGGTTGCGTCATAGGTTATACTATGATTTCCTTGATAATGAGGTACCCATCTAACTCTGAAGTGATCAAAGGTAGAATCAATTGTTAAATGATCTATTCTATCCTCCGAAACTATATTAATATTAGCATTTCTCACAAAAATATCACTTGGTTTAAACCGCTTGTTAAAGAAAGATACGGAATTACTTAGATAAACTTTAGGCATTATACCAGGATAAAGTATACATTCTATAAACAGCTTGGGAGAATGATTTAGTGTCCCATCAACCGAAATGTCTTTTGGACATTGTGAAAACACAATCCAAACAATAGTAATATGAACTACATTTTTCATAGCCTAAAATTTAAAATTATAGGAAATACTAGGTATAATTGGCTGTGGAGAAACCTGCCTAGCCTGTGGCTGGTCAGTTACCTGGTCAATGTCAAAAAATATAAAATAAGGATTTTTCGATTATAAACATTATAAATGCCAAATGCCCATTCTCCAATATATTCCAACCCGAACATTCGGGTTGCTTTCTTTCTGATGAATATAAACAACCTCAGGAAATTGAAATTCTAATTTTTCAAAAAATAAAATCCACCGGTAATCCAGCACTTCATAAACTCATTTCAAACTGACGAATTCTTGATTGTATGTATTTCATCAATACCCATTCAAACAACTCTAATTTTATAATCCCAAAAAAGAACAATTCTTTCAAATGATTAAAATATTACTTCTTGCTTGAATAATGTCGCATAATGCTGCATCAAATCAAGATATCCTTTAAAAATTCTAAAGCGGATAGAATAGATTTCGGGTGATCTGGCTTGCATACATTTAATTGCATTTACTTTTACTTTTACATTACTCCGATATAATTTATAGAAAAGAAATAATGCTTCATCAAGCTTATTTTCAATGACAGGGAAAACTTCAGTATATTTTTTGATGAAAAACTTACTAAGCTCTGGTTGGTGATAATAGGTTAGGTCTGTACAGAAAAAAGCCAATTCATTCAAAATATCTATTTGTCTGAAATGATCATTAAATTCTATGCAATCAAAAATAATAGGTTCATCCAGCAAAAAGATATTGCCAGAATGAAGATCCCCGTGACAATCCCTGGAGAAGCCATTCAGATCCCGCTCATAAATTCGGGTTGCTAGATTATTTATAAATCGCTCCACAAATGAATATGTTTCGGTCAGAAAAGCAGCATTATTAGATTCTAAATGATGATTTATAAAAGAATCGACTTGTCTTAAGTTGTTGAAATCACTCCAAAGTATTTGTGGATTTACCGTGCCATGCACGATTTGAGTATTTAGATGGAAATTGATTAGTTGATCAACTATCTTCTGAATATGTAATGGCTTAATTAATTGTTTTTTTAGCAGATTTCGCATTAAACGATGATTGTCCAACCGCTTCATCTTTACACAATAGTCAATTATTTTACCATTTGATTTGGCTTTATTCCCTATTACATTGATATTTTTTCCAATACTGTATATTTCGCAAACATTGAGATAAATATTCTCAGTTAATCGTCGGTTAAGTTTAATTTCCTGATCACAAAAATGTTTTCTGAGACTTAACGTAGAAAAATCAAGAAAATCGAATTGTACAGGCTTTTTAATTTTATAAACAAACTCGTCACAAAGAAGTACCCAGGAAATGTGGGTTTCTATCAATTCGATCTCCCTGGTTTGATTCTTTTGAGTAGTAGCTATTAGTTCATTTATTTGTTCAATACGCATCCGCTATTTATCTAGATAATTACGAGCTAATCGGATCATTTCTGTCTGACTCGACTGATCTGATGGCAATTTTAAATAATCCCTTTCCAGTGGATCAAATTTTGTTTTCATTTTTTTATAAACTTGAAAATCGGCTTCACTATCTGGTCTCTTTTCTTTCAACCTGTTAAAAATAATAGCTTCCTCGGCGGTTACTTGGATTATTTTTAATTTAATGTTTTTCTGATCGCTGAGGTTAAAGTAAGGATAGCGATGTTTGGGATTCATAAAGGTGGCATCGATAATAACGGATTTCCGTTCTGCAAGCACTTGCTGGGCTCGATTAAACAAAGCAGCATAGACTTGATCCTTACTCTTGCGATCGTATTTACTCATTTTCCCGATTGATTTTCTGACTGAATCAGTATTGATATGGACTAAACCCATGTTGGCGGCTAATGCTTTAGCAAAATAGGTTTTACCTGATCCTGGTAATCCACAAATTAGAATAATCATATGGTCATATTTGTCATCGTGCAATCGATACAAAAGACGTTTATAACCAATTAATAATTCGTAATATAAGTCATCCTTAGACCTGAGAAATATCAATACTTACCACTTAGAATCGTCTATATTGATGTTTGAATACAATTGCTTAAATTAGTTTTAAGTATAAGTAGCATGATTAAAAATATAATAACCACCGAAAGAATTCCAGTTAAAATGTGGTTGGAAACGCTTGATGAAACAGCTCTGCAACAAGCTAAAAACCTAGCCAGCTTACCTTTTGCGTTCCACCATATTGCGATTATGCCGGATGCACATCAAGGGTACGGAATGCCCATAGGAGGTGTATTAGCAACTATTGGGGCTATTATTCCTAATGCAGTTGGAAGGGATATTGGTTGTGGTATGTGTGCCACCAGAACCAACTTAAATACGATTAGTAAAGATATTTTAAAAGCGCTCCTGAAAAGAGTTCGCGACAGAATTCCCGTTGGATTTAATCGCCATACTACTGCTCAGGATAAAAAATGGATGCCCAAAGGGTATGATATTTCGCATTTACC
The DNA here is from genome assembly GCA_024639065.1 of Lewinellaceae bacterium. GTDB lineage: Bacteria > Bacteroidota > Bacteroidia > Chitinophagales > Saprospiraceae > JAHEJC01. The sequence goes on from JAHEJC010000001.1 coordinate 29,985, forward strand.
AATTTGTAGCCAAGAATTTAATGCAGCATTGCATCAAGTAGGTACCTTGGGGGGTGGTAACCATTTTATTGAAATTCAAAAAGGGAATGATGGATTTATTTGGATTATGGTACATTCAGGTAGCAGAAACATAGGAAGTAAAGTCGCTGATCATTATAATAAAGAAGCTAGGCGGCTCAACGAACTTTGGCATTCTTGCGTAGAACGATCCAAAGACCTGGCTTTTTTACCGTTAGAATCAGACATTGGTAAACAATATCAAAAAGAAATGGCGTATTGTGTTGACTTCGCATATTGCAACCGATTATTGATGATCGAACGGATTAAGCACTGTATGCAGAAGCTTATTCAAGACGTTTCATTTGAAGAACCTATAAACATAGCGCACAACTATGCACGGCAAGAAGTCCATTATGGTCGGGAATTAATTGTCCACCGCAAGGGAGCAACATCTGCAGAGATCGGCGAAAAAGGGATTATCCCTGGTTCACAAGGTACTAACTCCTATATTGTTATGGGATCTGGCAACAAAGAATCCTTCCGTTCATGCTCGCATGGAGCGGGTCGAAAATTGGGACGCAAGGAAGCTCAAAGAGTTTTAGATTTAGATAAAGAAATTAAGTTTCTCGAGGAGAAGGGAATCTTGCATGCAGTGCGCGGCAAATATGATCTTGATGAAGCTACTAGTGCGTATAAATCTATTGATGAGGTGATGGAAAATCAAAAAGATTTAGTGGAAATCTTGGTAGAATTGAAACCTTTGGCTGTAGTAAAGGGATAAATAATCAATTTAATCTAGGTTGTTGGAGGCAAGAATACTCAATATTTAAATAAGGACAGTACGCTGATTATAAATACCTATTCACAAACCATGTATTTTAACAGCATTTGGTCTTACACTTATTTTACAGGGAGGTTTGCCAATTAATTCACCGTCGGCCTCAATCCAACTATCAGAATTAGTGTGGATAGCTATTTGTGAAGTTTTAAATCGAGTTAAGAACTTCGAAGGAACCGGATTACCGGAAAATATTTTCGAAAATTTAATTAATCGATTAAGGATATTCATTTTGTGAATTAATAATATATCTATTAGTCCATCATTTAATCTGGCATCAGGCGTCAACTGCATACCTCCTCCACAATATTTTCCATTACCGGCAACAATTCCCAATAAAAGATTGGTCTGATCTAAGTCTATTGTTCTAATTTGGTAATTGCGAGAAAAATAATGGAATAAGTGTGATAAAGCAACCAAGGTAAAAGCTACAGTACCACCAAAAAATTTATGTGTATTATTTACTTTCGAGACTACAGCTCCTCCGATTCCTATTTGACATTCGTTGATAAAGAATCGACGGATGGAATTTCCATCCGGGTCCAAACATTCTAACAGGCCAAGATCAATTGATTGAGGCAGCGTACTGTTTATCAATTCGAGCTGATCTTTCAACCCTTTGGGTAATTTAATCGTTTTTGAAAAATCACCGCCACTTCCATAATTAATAATCCCCAACCGACAAGATTCATTTAATTGACTCGATGCTATCAGACCATTAACCACTTCATGAATCGTTCCATCACCACCAACAGCAATTATAAGTGATGCATTATTTTCAGCGGCTATTTTGGATAGTCGAATGCCGTCTCCTGGTTGAGTAGTTTCTAATAATTTGAAATTATTTTCGTAGTAATGCTCGAGTAACGGTATCAGCTTAGCCTTCAGTCTTTTTCCATTTCCAGCTCTGGCAGCAGGATTGAGGATGACATACACTTTTTCCATTATGCTTGATATTTTCGATAGACAAAATATCGAAAAAAAGATGAATCCGTGCAACTGTGGGAAATCGGGTGTACTTTCGGAAGTTTGACTAGGTTAATTACTACAAATCAATTTATGATTATTTACAAACAGATAGCTACTTTACGGCAACACATATATCTACCAGATGCTTGTGATCAGGGTGTGTTTTGGGATCATTTTTGTAGGACTCGTACATCAATCCGCTAGAAATCTTGAGCTTGTTATCCTTTATGTAAGCAAACAATGAATCCCATGCTTCACCATATTCATCTACATCTATCTCAAACGAGCCAACTGCATACTTGCCTTCAGGAATCTTCATGACAGCAATTTCCCGATCTCCTATTATATTTTTGGGTATTACAAAACCTACAGATATTCGTTGTTTATCAATGGGCACTGTTTTTGGATCATCATGATAAACGGAGATGGCTTCCGCATTTGGATTATTTATCCCTTTGCTTCTCATCCATGGAGCTACTTGATTAAAAAGTTTTCCAAATAATTTAACATCGCCCATATAAGGTCCTACGTGCCTCACGTACGCGAAAGACCTTTCTGGATAGTGAAAAGTCATAAAGGTTGCAGTCATAGTCTTCATAACAAATCAGTTTTGAACGTGATCAATGAATGCGTGAAAATAGAGATGGGAATCATCCTAAACAATGACTATAATTATCGCCAAGCATGATATTTATCAAGAAAAAGTTAACCTGTAAAGTCTAAAAAGGGAGGCTTATTTCCCTCCCTTTGCCATTTCAGAGTCTCATAGGGTTCATCTAAATGAATAGAATTATGGGCACCCTCAAACAGTGATCTGTTTTTATACGCGATAAATGTAAATCTAAAAAAATACATCTTCAAGAATATGCGTCACCATAAAACATGATCTATATCATCCCTTTGAAAATGGAGATTGAAAAATGGAAATAAGCGATTTGTGATTAGTAATCTAATCACGAATCTCCGCATCTAGGCTTTTTTTACCCCAATCCTGGTATCAATTAGCGGGATATTAGATTTTTTTACTAGTTCATTAAACTCTTGAACATCTTTTTCTAAAAGTCCATCGATTTGTTTTTTCAAATTTGACCAAACATCGATCATATCATTTGCGCGCTCTACTTGTCCCTTGGTCAATGGTGGAATCATATTGGCTATGGAGGATTCGATTGCTTTAATATTCGCGTCTAATTTATTCTCATAATTGATTACATCCTGAAAAGTCTTTTGTTTTCGTTGAACCAATTCTCCATCCAATTTTTTGATCTCTTCAACAATGGAATCTCCTTTTTTTATAATCGTAGAATCCAGTCCATCCCGTTTGATAAAGGTGGAAATTTGATCTTGAACGCCATTCAATTTATTTACTGTATGATAGATCGTTCTGGAAATAGTATCCAATTCACTCAACCATTTTCTTTTTTCATCAAAGTCATTCATCTTTAAATTAAGTCTGGGATCAGGATGAATTACAAATTCTTGTAGGATCGTGTCTTCTTCAGTCAAGTATTTCAGCAAGTAATTGCCAGGAGGTACTTCGGCACCTCCAAATCCACCAAAAGGGAACAACTCTTTTACTGATGGTCTATTTTCTCTACGTAAATTCCATACTAGTTTTTTCACCCCAGCGCCAGTTTTAAGATTCAAATCTTTGTTCTTCCCTTTTGAAGAAAATTTCTTAATAACTCTTCCCTGATCATCGATTACTTGTGCTTGCAAATGGAGGCTATCCGTGCCTTCACCTAATTTATAATAGCTGACCAAACCATAGTCTGGGTTTGTTCCCGTAAACAAGCTTTTATCGTTACGAGAACCGCCAAATTGATAAACTGGCAAAGGTTGATAGGAAGTGATTAGCTTTTTATCAGTTGGATTATAATTCCTCAAAGGGGTAAGATCATCTAAAGCCCAAAAAGCCCGGCCCTGCGTGGCAACCAATAGGTCGCCCTGATGAACCATCATGTCTGTAATCGGTGTAATTGGTAAATTTAATTGGAATTTATCCCAACGATTCCCACCGTTATAAGATATATATAAACCTGTTTCAGTACCTGCAAAAAGGAGGTCTTTCCGCTTTGGGTCTTCCCTAACAACTCTAACGTGTGCATTCTTTTCAAAACCATCGTTGCGATCCGTCCAGCTATTCCCAAAATCATCTGACACGTAGATATGGGGTGTAAAATCATTAAACTTGTACCGGTTAAAAGCTATATAAACCGTACTTTGATCGTGTGGTGAAACTTCTATGCTATTGATCATTCCCTCCGTTAATCCTGGTGGTGTAACTTTAACCCAATGAGTTCCTCCATTGCGAGATAGATGAATTTGACCATCATCACTTCCGGTCCATAATACTTGAGGATCGTGTGGAGATTCAGCAATATACATTAAAGTATGATAAACTTCTCCACCGGCTCCTTCACGTGTAATTGGGCCACCACCATAATCGAGTTGACTAGTATCCGGTTTAGTTAGGTCAGGACTTAATTCGGTCCAGGAAAGTCCTCGATCTTTTGATACCAACACTAATTGGGCTCCGTGGTAAATGGTTTTAGGATCATGTTGAGAAACTAAAATCGGAGCATTCCAATTGAAACGATACTTGCGATCCATCGGTTTAGTACCAAGCCCTAGGATGGGATAGGCCATGATGTCTTTAGATTTTCTCAACTTCACATTGAACTCAGAAATGATTCCTTGATAACAACCAGCATAAACGTGGGTAGGATTGTCCGGATCAAATGCGCAAAAAGCACTCTCGCATCCACCCACGGAATAAAAGTCCTCATTTCGGATACCTCCTCCTGGGACCTGATTTGGAATAGATACAGTAGAATTATCTTGTTGTCCCCCATATACGCGATAAGGAAACTGATTATCCGCATTAATGCGATAAAATTGAGCTGTGGGTTGATTATCTTGCCGGCTCCAATTTTTACCGCCATTATAAGAAATATTACTGCCTCCATCATTTGCATTAATCATTACGTTCGGATCTTCAGGATGAATCCATAGATCGTGGTTATCGCCATGGGGTGTAGATCGCTGAGTAAATGTTTTACCTCCATCGAGTGATTCCATGAATGGTGCATTGAGCACTACCACTTTGTTTTCGTCTACTGGGTCAGCAAATATGTGCATATAATACCAAGAACGAGCTCTTAATATGCGGTCTTCATTAATTAGATTCCAAGTCTTGCCTCCATCGTCAGATCGATACATACCTCCCTGATCCGATTCAATTATAGAGTATACTTTCTGTGGATTGGCGCCGGATACTGATATGCCTATTTTACCCATGATTTTCGTAGGAAGTCCTTCTGTCAATTTTTCCCATGACACGCCCCCATCCTTACTTTTCCAGATACTACTTCCTTTTCCCCCACTGACCATTTTCCAGGGTAATCGTTGATGATCCCAAAAAGCTGCATATAATATGCGAGGATTCTGCATATCCATGGAGAGGTCGCATGCACCTGAACGTTCATCAACAAACAATATCTTTTCCCAGGTAGTACCTCCGTCGATGGATTTATAAATGCCGCGGTCTTGGGTAGGTTGGTAGGGACTACCTTGAGCGGCTACATACACAATATTATCATTCTTAGGATGAATTCGCACTTTACCAATTTGGCGTACATTTTCAAGGCCCACATGAGACCAGGTCGCTCCTGCATCAGTGGATTTATACATACCATCACCATGAGAGGTCATCACCCCTCTTATTGGAGCCTCTCCCATTCCTACATATATAACGGATGGGTCAGATGAGCTAACTGCAACAGCACCTACCGATCCCGTTTTAAAAAAGCCATCGGAAATATTTTTCCAGGCTGCCCCTCCATCTTGAGTCCGCCATAAACCACCACCTGTCGTCCCCATGTAAAAAGTATTTTTGTCCTGGATAACACCACTCACCGCAGTTGATCTTCCACCTCGATGAGGCCCAATATTTCTCCAGACGAGTGCATGCTTAAATTGACTTTCATCGAATGATGAACTATCAACCGTAAGAGCGGGTTTAATCTTTTTTCTTTTCTTTTGAGCAAATGTTTCAGTAGCGAGACCAAAAACAATAAACAAACTAAATAAGGCTAGCCGATTTTTCATGGTTTAAGATAGTTATGACTTGAAATTAATAAAAGTTTCTAAAGAATGAAGTAATAGTATTTCAATCTCAAGACGAAATAATTTTATGACTTAGATTCAAAAATGGAATTAATTTCAATCGCTTAGCAGGTATGCCACTGATTTGGGTTTTTAATTTTGCGCTGACACTTCGGATATGTCCACATACATTTTATTCAACAAAAAAAATAACTAGTTCTCTATAACCGATAAGCCTTGCAAAGTTAATTTCGCTTCCTGCAAATCTGGAGTCTCCAGTCCTTCCTCAAACCATTTAATCTTTTCTAGTAAAGTTAAGTAGCCTTCATTTCGTTTAGCCGAATCCGTTAACAACTTAGCTAAGTTATTTGCTGCTCTTAACTCCAACGACTTTGCATTTTGTTGAGAGGCCTTGTCCAAAGCTTTTCTATAAAACGTCTCCGCCAAACTAAAATTTTCCGGACCACCAAACTCATACAATCTACCCTCCAACCGGTAGATCTCAGCCTCCCACCATCCTTCTTTGGTCCGGTAAGTAAAGTTTTTTGCTTGCTCAAGAGTTGCCCAGGCATCACTTATTTTTCTGTGTTTGAAAAAGGTTTCGGCAATTATGTACAAAAAATAAGAAGAACCCAGTCTTGATCCTAGTGCTTTCCAATGTTCTAATCCTGCCAACATATTATTGAGATATTGGTCATCGAAAGGATCGTTATCCAATGCCCATGCTTCCAAAATTTCTGCCCAACCTATCCAAAAAGAAAAACCATTTTGCTTTGCGATCTTTAAACCATCTTGGGCATATTTAAGGGTTTTTTCTTTATCACCGTAAAACTGGTATAACCAGGTAGCAAAACTCACGGAGAGGGCCATACTAAACGGATGATTCAGTTGATTGGCCATATCCATTGCTGCTTTTATTTGCTCAAAAGCTTTTTCTACATGGCCTTGAAGCCATAAAGTCCATGATTCATAAGAACGAGCAGTAACCCAAGCATCCACCACATCAAATAATAAAGTATTGGCTCTTGTTTCCGGAGTAGCTTTGAGTGCAATAATAGCTCCTAACCGCATTCTGGCATCATCCAATTCACCCAGGTAGAAATGGGTGGAGCCTGACGCACGATTACCTATCGCTTTGTGCAGTGGCTCACTACTCTGTTGGGATAGTTTTAAAATTTCAGTACTTAAAAAACGAGCTTCACCATATTGGGCAGTTAATAAATAATACCTCCACAATCCATATAAAGTGGGGATTAATTGCATAGTGTTTCCCAATTTTGAACAGAGTGTACGAGCTCGGCTATAGGCTTTTTCAACCTCTTCCGAACCATACCCTCGCAAAGCGGTTAAAGGAACGCCCAATGTTATCTGGAATAAGATTTCATCTTCAATACGTTTATTTGTGACCGGCAATTGGTGTAAAATATGGAGTCCTTCATTTAGGTGGATGATCGCTTCCTGATGCGCAGATTTACTTACCGCAAGTTCTCCAGCTCTTCGCCAGTATGGAATGGCTTTTTCGAGTAAGCCACCTTCGCTACAATGGTGAGCCATCAATTCCGGATTTGTCTTCATTAATTCCGGAAAGTCAATTTCCAAAGTTTCTACAATTCTTTGGTGAAACTCTTGTCTTCTTTTTTTAAGCAACGATGAGTAAGCAGCTTCCTGGATTAAGGCATGTTTAAAGGTATACATCATATTAGGTACCTTTCCATTTTCCAATAACATTTCCGCACTTACCAATTTTTTTAGCCTTTCTATTAATAAACCATCTTCTAACTTACTAATGGCTTTTACTAAAATGTAAGCAAATTCCCTTCCGATCGTTGCTCCTAATTGGGCAATTTCTTTAGCAGCCCCCAAACGATCCAATCTGGCCATTAGCGAATCCTGTAAGGTACTGGGAATGCTTAATGCCTTTAAAGAACTGGTTAATTGATAGCCTGCTTCAGATAAAGTAAGTACGCCGGATTCCAATAATAATTTGGTCACTTCCTCTACGAACAATGGGTTTCCATCCGTTTTTTTAAGAATATCATTAATAACTACCTCAGGTAGAACGCCCGCTAATTGTTTAATCATTGATTCCGTCTGACTCCGTGTTAATCGATTTAAAACAATGTGCATTTGATGAGGACCTGCCTCCCAATAAGGTGTAAACTCTGGACGAAAAGTACCGATAAGCATTATGGATGTGCTGGGAATTTCTGGAAAAAAATTTTCAAACAACTCCAGAGTTGATGGATCGGCCCATTGAAAATCCTCAAATAGAATTAATTCGGGCCTTTGATCACCTTTTAACCATTTTATCAGGCTTATGAAAGTTAACGCCTTTAGACGACCAGAGGAGGTCTTAATTACCTCATACTTATTTAAAAGTGAAATCGAAAGTAAATTGGCATATAGAGGCAAATCATGTTTCAAGTCTAACTGCTCTTCCTTAATGAAGGTTTCAAGTTTTTGTAAACTGATTTCAGGTGCTTCATTTCGTTCCAATTTTATTTCCGATCGCAACGTATTGATCACCGGATTCAGGGTTGTATTTCGATTAAATGGTGAACATTTAAATACTAGAAAAGGTATATCTTCAACGAGCATTTCTTTAACCAAGGATTGAACTAATCTGGATTTTCCGATTCCCGCTTCTCCACTTATTAATACAATTTGTCCCATAGAATCTCTAGCTCGATCCCAGCGTTCCAGAATCTGGGTACGTTCAACTTCACGGCCTACAAAAGTAGATAATCCTTCTGTTGGAACTATGTCTATTTCCGAAAGTTCTTTCTCTCCCTGCACTGTATAAAGCTCAAGTTCTTCGGAGAAGCCTTTCATTTTAAATTTCCCCTGCGATGTAGTCTTAAATTGACCTCTTAACAATTTATTTGTTTCAGCACTGATCCATAGGGTATTTGGATCGGCTAATCCTTGAATTCTAGCAGCAAGATTTGGTGCTTCACCCAAGGCTAGCATTTCAGAATGGGTCTTGCCACCAGTTGCTCCCACGACCACCAATCCCGTATGTACTCCAATCCTAACTTGAAGAGAAACTTTTTTTTCCTTACTTAGTTCTTCATTCAGTTCTAGGAGGGCTGCCATCATTCTCAAGCCAGATAGAATGGCCCTTTGCGGATCATCTTCATGTGCTATGGGGTATCCAAAATAGGCCATGATTCCATCACCTAAATGTTGAACTACCAAACCTTGATGTTTTTCAACAATAGAATCAAAAAGATCTTGGAACGCATATATAATATCCCTTAAATCTTCCGGATCCAATTTTCTGGATAATTCGGTTGATCCTACCAGATCAATAAACATAACCGTTAATTGACGACGTTCAGCGCTTACTTGTCTATTTTCTCTTGGTTTATCAGTCCTGGGAAGCATTTCATTGGATTGGTCGGCATTCGTTAATGGGTCCGTTGAACCGATCCAGATCAACATGGATCCATCTTCCTCCCGAGCCACCTTGTGTATCGCTACTAATTCATACTTAATATCATCCAGAAAATCATCATCGATATCAAACTGCCTTTTAAGGGCTCTATAGGATACCTTTCCATGCTTTTTTAATATTGCTGATGATTGAGATAATATTTCCTCGAAAGTCATTACATAAAATTACGAACATTCAACTAAGCTATCAATAAATCCAAATATTGCTATTATCATTTTCTACAAAAACAATACTAAAATCAATCCTTTTAACTGATCACGCATAAAATTATTAGCTTATGCAGGAGAATAGAATTCAAAAGAAGGACCTACCATCGTTTTACTACCTTCTTTTATTGGAATCCGCATAAGTTCAATTCCTTGATACTTGAGTTGGAACATTTGGCCAACTGCTTTCTGAATTAAATGTGGTTCGCCACTAAAAGCCCGCTCAAGCCTTCTTAATAATTCGGTATATTTTTCATTGAAAGCGTTCATTTTATTACGAATTGGAATGCTCTTAGCAAATTTTACTTTAGGATTCTTTTGCATTTGGTGAACTTCACGCCATTGCACATCAAACAATGCACCTGAGGGTCCGGAAATTGGTGTATCTTCTCGAACATATTTTTGCCCTAATAATATTTCATTAAAACGAAAATAATGTGCTGGTTCTGGTGGTTGGCCAAAGTGTTCATCCCCGTCAAATACTGATCCAGTTCCTATTTTATCCGGCACTTTACCTTCACCTTGTTCTGAAATCTCCCTAACAGCAAATTGCGCTTTTTCCAAACTATCAATGGTGAAAACAAATCCTCCACCTCCATAGTAGTGTTGCGGAGTTACCTGACAGTGACTTTTCCCCTTGAATACTTTCTTCTCGCCATGTTCGCAAACAAGGTATTCAAGTCCTTCTGCAACCGCATCATACAATTGCGCGATCGTATGATAATGATGTGCTCTTGCCGGAGATCCAGATTTTTTCGGTTCCTCTATGTCCATAAATGTATGGATAGCCTTTTTAGAAAAGCGTTCAAGGGAAACTTTAAAGTGATCACCACTATGTGGCATGCGACAAGGATATTTAGGTATAAAGCCCGGTCTATCAATTTCCGGATGTATACCCACCGCATTCATCAGATTGGCTACTAATGTCATATGCAGCATTTCTTCCATAACCACGCTTTGAATGGCTTCTATTGCCTCTGGATTTGTCCCTTCTTTAATGGACCATAATGCGCACAAATAAGGAGGTATGGTAAAGTGTTCTACCTCAATTGCCCATTGAAGATGTTCATAAAGGCTCTTGAAAGTATGAATTTGGGGACGACGGTTTTTCCTTTTTTTTGTTTTACTAGCCATAATCAAATTTTTCTAAGGTGTTTGAGAATATGATCACCGGCTTGTAAAGTCAATGCGGCCATTGTCAGTGTAGGATTTGACGTGCCAATTGTGGGCATACTTCCGCATCCAATCAAATACAAATTTTTATGATCCCAGCATTGTTGTTTTGTATTTACAACTGAATCTTTCCTTGAGGAACCCATGCGGTGTGTACCCACAATATGACCAGAACCATGGTAGGTGTACCCCTTTCCCTGGTATTCAATATACCCCGGATCTGCCGGGCTGTAGGCTGTGTAATCTGCGGCTCCCATTCGTCGCATTACTTGATCAGAAAAAGCCTTGGCTACGGCAATTCCTGCTTTTTCATACTCCGACAGATCATAGTAAATCACCGGCCTGTAATTACCTAATGCATCTGTATATTTTGGATCAATAATTACTCGGTTGGTAGACTGTGGAAGTTGTTCAATCAAAAATCCAAATCGAAACTGTGGTTGCACGTCATTATACAAAGTCCTCCTAAGTTTTTTACCAAACATATTGTTCTGATCTACCCTATTTTCTACGTTGGACCAAGGCGCTATGGTCGGAAAAATCCAACCCCAGTTTCCTATATCGGTTCGCCATGCTGAATGTCTGCTTCTGAACCTCCCATCACGAAATGACGGAATCCCTGAAGAAGAAAAAGGTCCTCTAAAAGGGCCTACCGGATCTGGCATCAATCCCCAGGTTAGTACATAAGGATGGTCCATTAGGTTACATCCCAATTGACCGCTGGATCGGCCAGCACGTGAAGCCAACATTAATTTGGCATTTTCGATCGGACTGGCAGCTAAGACATAAAGCTTACCTGATACTTTCTTTTCCTTAACGCCATTCAAATCACCTGGTCTAACGTATTGCTTATAGCTTATGCTCTGGATTTTTCCATTTGAGTCATAATTTAGTTTGGATACTACACTTTGGGATTGTAATCGGACCGAACTGTGTTTCACAGAGAGTATATTGCTTAATGTTTTCAACGCGGTATACTTAGCTTGTACCGGACAAATGGGTATACAATTTGAATTTCCTTCACATCGTTCTCCTTCATGCATTTTACCTACCGCACCTTGTGGGCGATAACGATAACCGGTTCTCGGATCATTATAATCATTGTTCGGATCAGAGTTACGTCCCTGTGGTATACTTACTACATCTATATCAATGGAATCATCTCCATCTTGAAATTTCATACCTTTTAATCCCTTGGAAATATATTTGTCCAAATAAGTTGGAGGAATTTTGTGCATTGGGAAAAGGTATTTTCCTTTGTTTTTTTTCCCTTTCTGTGCATAGCCTTTAGGATATTCAAAGTCACCGAAAAAATGTTTATCCGTTCCGGGATAACGCAGGTCGTTTACGTCAGCAGCCACCCCAATTTCTAATTCAGCTTCCTCATAATATCCCTTAAGGTCCCAATAGTTTATGGGCCAATCAACTCCATACCCATAGGCACTTTTCATGCAAAAATCATTTGGGAGCATACGTAGACAAATGCCTAACCAATGTAATGTTGTACCACCTAATGATCTAGTATTTGTACTAGCAAAAGGCAAGGGCCCATATTGAACAAAATAACCTGATGTTTCCGGATTTGGAGGATTTATTTTAGCTATATCCAATACGTTAGACTGCGGTGCAAAAGAATTATTAGTGTAAGGAGAATTAGGTACTTTGGCTTGCTGTGTATAAAAATGATCAACATAATCCTTATAGGTCGATGGATTAAGTCCTGCATCTAATCCAGCTTCCAGGATTAAGACTTTTTTTTTCTTTTTAGCCAATTTATTCGCAAGAAGGGCACCTGAAATACCTCCTCCAACTATAACTACATCATACGTTTCTTCCGGCATGGTATCAGATTTAGAAAATTATAAACAAATATTAATCTATGTCAGGAGGTTTCGGTGGGCTACTCCAGGTGCCAAATCCAGGTTGTTTTGCGCCCATTGGATGTGCTCCAATGGCTTCCCAAACCAATCCTTCCTTATAAGAATCGCCAGACAATATATGACTTACATCTTTGGAGGTTGTTCCATAAGTTACTCGATAATGAGCTGGTAGTTCATCCCATTGGCCTAAGTACCAAAGTTTAATCAGATTCCTGACCAAAGGTCCGAATTTATTATCGCTCAATAACTCAACTCTTATAGCCTTTTCCAACTTCTCCTCGTTTGATTTATGGCGTTTAAGTAATTTTGAGGATTTCTGCCACAACTCATCTGAAATCGATTTTCCTACAATAGAGCAAAAGGAAGTAAAGTAATCCCAAGCAACGCCTGTTCCCAACAGGTCAACACGCTGATATCCAGTTATAACAGCTGATAACTGTAAGAAAGATTCATAATCATCCTTTGTTTTCATGTGCTTAAATTAAGGGTAATAGGCTCTGGCTTCAGCAATAACCGGAGGTGTTTGTACAACTTGAGTTGCCAATGCCCGGGAATTGATTTTTCCTTCTTTGGTAACGCCCAGTAAATAGGCAATATCTTTAGAGGCACGTGCTTTATTACTTTTACCAATTTTCATGACAACCTTCTTGGCTTCTGAACTATTCAGTTTGTAATAATTCACGATTCCAAATAAATTCCGTCGGGAACCGATCAGGCGATCATTAAGTGTGCTGTAATCAATGATTGCCGCTGGATTGGCAGGCTCAGGTATGACCTTATGGAAATCAGCATCCACGCTCATAATAAGTTTATTAGAGAGGTCTGTTATCTTGTAGTTCCATGTCTTTTGATTTGGTAAATTCAATGAGGGCACGGTGTAATTAAAATTGGCAAAGAATTTGTTTTCACCAAACAATGCTTTTCCTGCAGCTATGGCAAATCGATTACCACAAGCTACATGTAAACGATAATGTCCAATTATTTTTGTTTGATCTTCACCTTTCAAAAAGCACGCTGCTGATATTTTTGGCACATCGCTTCTTCGACTGGACGGATAAGCTACGATATTGAATTCAAGTTCGTCAGTCTGAGCAAGTCCATTACCATTATGCGCAGTATAATTCTGAAAATTAAAATTAATCAAACCCTTTTTATCAAAAATTGCTGGACTCAATCCGGTTCCTCGTAACAAACGACGCAACTTTCGAGGATCGACTTCATAATAGATCCAAAAAGATGAAATCGAAGCATAATAGAAAGGAACAAAAATGGGTCCTCCGACTGTTGCCGGTTTTGAAGCTGGTGAGCCAGGTAGTTTTACTGTAATTGATGTAGGCTCATTGGGCATCTGCCTCGTTGATTTACATTCGGACATATTAAATGGATTTATGTGGTTATCAAATGTTTTTCATTTTGGAGTACTTATCCACACGGAAAGTAGTATCTCTTAAATATAGTGATTATAAAACTAAACACAAACTATAAGTTAAGATTAGACTTAACCTTAGACCAGTCAACTAGTTATTCCCCTAAATAGCAAAATTCTATTAGCGGATAAGTCTCATAGTTGAGCCCTTACCCAAGTGTTTATTTAAAAAAAATGATGGTTCAGTCTTTCAGAGGTACCATATCTACCACTTCTAGACCATATCCCTCCAGACCTATTCGCTTTCTGGAGTGCCGGGTGATCAGTTTAATCTTTTTTGCATTTAATGCTCTCAAAATCTGAGCTCCGATTCCTATATCCCTTTGTACTTCGCTTATAGTTCTGTCTGCAGAAATTGGATTTCGCAGACGCTCTAGGATTGACTTTTCTTTTTCTCCATGACGCATATAGAGCATTATGCCCTCGCCTGCTTGGCTGATCAATTTGATACTTTGGTGTTGTACCCAACCATAATCTTCAAATAAAGTACCGAGAATATCATCAGTTTCCGAAGATGAATGTACTCTTACTAAAGTAGGTTTATCCGGTTGAATATCTCCTTTCACGAAAGCCAAATGAATATCTTCGGTGGTAATCTGCTTGAAGGCAACTATTTTAAATGTCCCATATTGAGAGTTATATTCCGTTTCAAACTCAGGAATTACTATGCGCTCCTGAGCCATACGAAAGGCAATTAAATCTTCAATAGATATAATTTTTAAATTATGTTTTGAGGCAATTTCCAATAATTGAGGTAGTCTTGCCATGGTGCCGTCCTCGTTTAATATTTCCACCAATACACCAGCTGGTGAAAATCCAGCTAGCTTGGCCAGGTCAATAGTGGCTTCTGTATGTCCTGATCTTCTAAGTACGCCACCGGATTTTGCTCTTAGAGGGAATATATGACCCGGCCTGGCAAGATCAGCTGATATTATTTCAGGATTAACCAATGCTTGAATAGCTTTTGCCCGATCATGTGCAGATATTCCCGTGGTACATCCATGTCCTATTAAATCAATCGAAACGGTAAATGCAGTTTCATGAAGTGCTGTATTTTTGTTTACCATAAGTGGTAAGTCTAGTTCATCTGCTCGCTTTTCATCCAGTGGAGTACAGATGAGACCGCGACCATGGGTAGCCATAAAATTTATAATCTCAGGCGTTATACATTCAGCAGCACAAACAAAATCACCTTCATTCTCTCTGTCTTGATCATCAACAACAATTACGACCTGACCTTGCCGGATAGACTCTATCGCCTCTTCAATTTTATTGAGCATAGTCTTTGGTTCGTTTTCGGTTAAAGGCATCATATTCTGAAATTATAACTTTATGAATCCTGGCATTAAACAAATTCCAATTGTATTGGTTGTACACAAATTCCTTGCTCTTTTCAGCCAAACGTAATCTGTGTGGTTGATCTCCCAGCAAAAGATTTATTTGGTCAGCGAACGATTGGGCATCATGACCCAAAAGTACATGATTTCCTGCAATAGCTTGCAAAGCATTATTAACTACTGGAGATATTATGCAAGGGACTTCTAAGGCCATCGCTTCTAATACCTTATTTTGTAATCCAGCACCTTCGAATAAAGGGGCTACAAACAGCTTTCCCGATTGGTAGGCTTCCCTTATATCTGGTAACCATCCAGAGATAGTTACCCTGGATGAGGCCAGCTTCTGAACTCGTCGATCCGGTCTGGCACCTGCAATCATCAAGTTTACATTTTCTGGTAATAGCGGCAAGATTTCTTTCACCAGAAAAATGGCAGCCTGAACATTGGGATAGTAACCCATATTACCAACAAAAACCAAATCAAATTTAGGAGTAATTTCTTTTATGGGTTGAAATAGGTTATGGTCCAATCCATTTGGCACTACATGAATTAGGCTCTTTGAATGAAAAGAAAATGCCCCTTTATCATGTTCAGAAATAATGAAATGATGATCAAAATCAAAAAAAACATCCCGCTCATATTGTTCAACCTTTTTGGTCTCCCATTGAAAAAACCATTTAGCAAACCATTTAGATTTTAAGGCTCTTCGTTTAGTGGACAAAGAAAAACAATCCATAAAATCAATCGATTTAGGATACGGAAGATGCCTAACGTATTCGGCGACCCGGATCAGTTGGCAATAGATATGGTCCGGATTCTCATGCAATATTAATGCATGTATTTTTTCTTTAAGCCGCCGATTAAAGAAGTAACTAACTTGAAGCGGTAGGCCGGATAGAAATCCACGCAATACTTGCCAAAATATTTGTGAATTGGATAAATATTGAATATATATTTGATCACAGTATTTTTCCAATTCACTTTTATCCTCAGCTTCCACCGGTTGATCCGAAAGCGCTATGAGCGTAATTTGATGGTGCTTACTTAAAAATTTTATCTGATTATAAACCCTTAGCTTATCACCTTTTTCAATAGGAAAGGGAAATCGAGGAGTGATGATCAAAAGTTTCAAAATGAATCCTACTTTTAAAGTAGTTGCCTATTAAACAATTTGCGAGTGGGGTTTGTGCTTGGGTATCTCTTCGACGTATTTATTGTAAAGCTCTTTGGCTATATCTTGATTGTCAAAATTGTAATCAATAAATGATTTTGCGTTCATTCCAATTTGCTCAATAAGATTGGGATTATTGAAGCATTTTGAAATTTGAGCAACAAAATCTTCTGGTGAGTCTGCTACTAATACTTCTCGATCGTGAGTCGCATGAATCCCCTCAAGACCTAAAGTGGTAGTGATAACTACTTTTCCAAGCGCCATGCCTTCCAAAATTTTTACACGCATCCCACTGCCAGAAAATAATGGAACAACTAAAATCGGATTTTCCCGAATAAATTTGATGGCGTCAGAAACTTCGCCATGAATGATTACTTTGTTGGTTTGTAAATTAAATATTTCTTCGGGTGTATTTCTACCTGCAACATGTAATTTACAATTGGAAAACTTGCTCTCCAGTTTTGGCATTACTTCATTAATGAACCAAATTAATCCTTCTTGATTAGGTAACCAATCCAATGCGCCAATATAGGCCAAATCGAGTTGCCGATCATTTTGATAATTTGGATTATAATTTTTTAAATTTAATCCAATTGGAGACATGATTGCTCCATTGTAGTATCCCATACCCCGATAAGTATCCAGATCTCGTTTGGTCAAAGTAATTAGCAGATCATATTGCTTCCATTGTTTTTCTTCAAATTTTCTCAATCGTTTAGTCAAGTGATTAAAGTACCATTTTTTAAAACCAAAAGGGAGATTGGAAGCCATCCTACCCCATATTTCATTTTCAATATTATGCGCACGCATTGCAACCAACGCGTTAGATTGTTTGCGAATCGTAGGTATGTATGAAGTGAGGTATATAGATTCGATTTGAACTACATCAAACTTATCCTGCTGTAATATTGAAATTAACTTTTTTTCAAAATTTGAATTTATAAATCTGGCAACTTGATAAGAATCCGGTTTAAACAAATATTTAAAAGCATCAATATAGGAAATATGATTATCAAGTTCTACGTGATGGATGTTTGTATAATGATCAAAATCTTCAGGTAGTTTGCTGATATCAACATAATGCTTGGTGGTATTCATCGCCAGCAAAGAAATCTCACAACCCAAATCTCTCAAAGATTTACTGATGTATGTATTTGCTATAGATTCTCCATCTTTTAATGGATAAGGAAACTTTTTACAAAGTTGAAGAATTTTCATAAAGATTGGTTAAACCAAAATGTTCTCAAAATTAGCTCCTGCCACTTTTCATTATAAACAGGTAAATAAATAGGTAAATGTACTTATTAAACAATCTAACTATTTAGATTTACATATGTGAAAGTATTAAAAATTTAAATATTTTTTTCGAATTCGATCGATTAATGTACCATTGTACATTACTTAGTGTCAAAAATACACGATTTGTAGTAGCAGAGATTATATGATAAACGCAGAAAACATACATAAATTTTATGACAACCTTCACGTTGTCAAAGGAGTTTCTCTCCAAGTAAAAAAAGGAGAATTTGTCAGTATTGTGGGGAAATCAGGTGCTGGTAAAAGTACCTTGTTACATATTTTAGGCACGCTGGATAAACCTTCAAAAGGAACAGTTACTTATGACCAAACGGACGTGACCACTTTATCTTCAAAGGAATTGGCTACATTTAGAAATTCGCGTATCGGTTTTATTTTTCAGTTTCATCATTTACTGGCCGAGTTCAGTGCTTTAGAGAATGCCATGATACCAGCGCTCATTCAAAAACAACCCGTCGAACAAGCAAAATCCAAGGCAAGAGAACTGCTGACTTATTTGGGGCTAGAAGAACGACTAGAACATAAGCCATCCGAATTATCTGGGGGAGAACAACAACGAGTAGCTGTTGCTAGAGCCTTGATTAACAATCCAGATGTAATTCTTGCTGATGAGCCTTCTGGCAATCTTGATTCTGCCACCTCTAAAGAATTGCATGATTTATTATTCAAACTCAGAGCAGATTTTCAACATACCTTCATAATTGTTACACACAATGAAGAATTAGCTGAATTAAGTGATCGAAAGTTAACGATGCAGGATGGGATACTTGTGGAGTAGATCTAGAGAAAGGGGCGCTAGGAGAATGGAGATCGCTTCACTGGCTGGCCGCTTCGTTTGAAAAAGCTTGGTTTTGGGTATTCGATCCGTGAAATGATATCAACTCCTCATCCAATAGTTCTCTCGATTCGGTCTTTTGAGGACCTCGACTAATCGTATAAAACCCTCATCCTCTTAACCATTTAATTGCCAAATGATTTAAAGAAAGGTGAATTACCGAGTAAACTTCCGATTTCTTCTAATTCTTTTGTTTCATATCCTGCAGGTCTTTTAAAGACTGAAGATTTGATATCAGTACTGAACTTAGTGGCAAAAATCCGCAGCTTAAATTGTTCATTTTTGAGCGTATATTCTAAAGGGACTTTCTTCATACCTGCAAATGCTTCCATGCCAAAACCCATGAATTCAAACTCCAACTGATTTGATACGAAGGTTGTAATAGAAGACCTCCCCGAATCATTAGGCCAAGAAATAGTCATTTCATGTGCTGGTAAGCCTGCAATATTTTTAATAGAGTTTAGATTTTCGGAAATAGATGCTTCGATGTCCATTTCAAAAGTTGGGATATTTTGAGGCTTGCTTTTGATACGCCGACCAAAGAAATCCATATACATCACTGATTCTCCGTTGCTCCTGTTAATATATGATTTTAATTGATATAATTCCTCGAGCACCATATCCGTCCTGACTTCATCCTTATTGAAATAGATTTTCATCTCTAACTCTTCAAGCAGGGATATAATAAAGTCTTGATTAGCAATAAGATTAGAATCACTCATTTCCATTTCTACTTTGTATTCAATGACGCCTTGTTCGTATAGATTAGTACGACCATAATCAAGTAAAAGCAACGGCCAAATTAGCACAATTAGCAACTTCATATTTCAATAATTTGATGATCAGAATATAGCTCAAGATATTTGTATAACTGAATTCCCGTTCTAATAAATCCATTGATCAATATAACGTACGAATAATTTTGTCAAATTATAAGCATCATATTCAGCTCTGTGTTGTTCCCCTTCAAACTCGATACCTTCCCTTCTCAGACTATTAAATAGACCATATGCTCGCTTGGATCGGTTGATAGTATGATATTGCTTTTTCAAATCTATGTAATGCTCCAATCCTTCAAAGTGAATTTCATGTTCTTCACACTCGGCTTCAAGAATTATTTGATCCATTTTCCCCCAAGCGCAAAGCAAAAAGTCGTTGGTGGTATCGATAAAATCAATGAATCGTTGCATTACCAAGGGAAACTTTTTTGCCGTATCAATTTTACTTTGTTCAATATTGGTAAGATTTTTACAATATGGGGATAATCTCGGATAATGAGTTGGGCGAATAAATGATTGAAATTGATCTTTTACTTCACCGAATCTATCCACTCGAAAAGCTCCAATTTCAATAATTTCGCGTATATCTGTGGGAGGGTTGCCGTCCCAGCAAGTTGTCTCTAGGTCAAAAACAATAAAGTTCACTTGATAGAAGTTTATTGGTCCGTTTGTGAAACCATTTCTTTTTTGGCTTTCACCGGTTTAATCTCATCTAAGGATTCTTCGAATTCGTAATTAGTCAATCGATTGTGATAATAATAAAGCAGCTTAAAATCCTGACTAATTAACTCATCATTCTTATTATATTTCAAGGGCTTTAAGTTGTGATAAATTCCTAAATTTTTAATTCCATCGCGCAATATATCTTGCGGAGTGCTCCGGATCATTTCTGATGCTTTTATTAATCCCTGGCTTTCTCTTTTCAAAATTTCTGCTCTCATTCTTTTTATTAATTCCAATAATTCTTCTTGATTAAATACGAAATCATCGGCAGGTAATCTTATCAATCCAAATATGTCTAAGTTGGGATGTAAAGCTTTTAAGTTTGAAAAAGCAACGAAGGCCACCACATGGCTCGATAAAACAATATTATCTGATAAGAATCGCTTCAAAATAACTTGAGATAATTGTCGGGTGTAAACCTGCTCCCTTTGGCGATTTTCTCCTACATGGTCATTGCTTAGGAAATAATCTTTTATGTCAATAGGATGCTTATTTTCATCAAAACTATTACCTTCATCGTCTACACGATTTCCAGCAATATCCAGTGGGTCGCCAAACGATAAGGTGATATTCGAACTAACCGAAAAGAATTTCCATGCAAATTTCAGAATAGATCTCAGGCTTTTGAATTCATCCTTGGACGCCCAAAATTTTTCTCTTCCTGTCCTACTTAGGTGCTGATTGATTAAAAAATTTGCTTCTAAGACCGAATGATATCCCAATACTAAAGGAACTATAAATATCTTATTATCCACATTTTTTTCTAAAATACTTCTTTGAGCTTCAATTACCGTACCTAATAGACCAAGCTTAAATCGATCTTCTACAGCGCCTGATCTGGAGCGGGTGCCTCCTGGAAAAAAAAGTGAGTGGACTCCCCTTTGAATCGAAAGAGAAGACATGGCCTTGAGTGTATTTAGGTAAATCATATTCTTCTTTCTACGATCTATTCGGTAAGCGCCTAATCGATTGAAAAAGTACCCAACAAATTCTGAATTATAGAGATTTAGGCCAGCTCCATAAGATAAGGCTGGCAAGCCCACTATACTATCAATTGCATATCCGATCAAAATAGAATCCAGGTTGCTGAAATGAGTCGGAACCACTATAACTGTTCCTTTTTGTGACAACTGTCGAATTTTTTCTAATGGTCCTCGGACGTTGAATTTATCGTAGAGTTGATATTTGCTACTATACAGCCGCCGGTGATTCCTTTCTGCAGCTGTATTCAAAAGACGGCCAAAAAATATAGTTAAAAACTTGCGAGCAAATTTGAATGTTTTAATACGAAAATTCCCTACAATTTCTTCCGCATATCGCTGCGTAATAATTTTTAATAGTTCATCTTGAATACGTTCCTTGTCTTCTGAATAGTAAGAAGCCTTCAATCGACTGCGAATTTTGTTCCAAAACGCATTTTCCTTAGGTGGATCCGCTTTCCAAGGCTCCTCTTTCAACCTGATTTTTTCTAAATAGATCGTTTTGGATAAAAGCTTTTCATAATCCGGCCCATAAGTTTTTTCTAATAATTGA
Organism: Lewinellaceae bacterium; assembly: GCA_024639065.1. Lineage (GTDB taxonomy): Bacteria > Bacteroidota > Bacteroidia > Chitinophagales > Saprospiraceae > JAHEJC01. The sequence continues at coordinate 51,736 of JAHEJC010000001.1, forward strand.
TAAGTATGTTGGGTAATATCATCAATAAACTGTAATCTATCTTCACTCAGTCTATAGATAGGCCAGTCTTCCAAATCCGGAAAAGTGGATGGATATATCTTAGTTTCATTTGGTATCATTGAAGGCCTTATTTTAGGTATTGGGAGATGAAAGATACAATTTCTTCATTACCTATTTTAAGAACTGAAGATGTAAAAAACTGAGTAGGTAGTGGTTCCCAGTATTCACCCAGCGATTTATTAAACAATTGTTTTTGATCTTTCAAAGCACCCTTTTTGGTTTTATCCATTTTTGTAAATACAATGGCAAATGGGATCTGCTCACTGCCCATCCAATTGATAAATTCGATATCAATTGGTTGAGGAGGAATATTAAAATCCAATAGGATAAATGCTATAACCAGGTTCGGCGATAACCTTAGATAATCCTCAATCATTTTCTTCCACTTAGCTCTGAGCTTTTTGGAGTGTTTAGCATATCCGTATCCCGGTAAATCAACCAGATACCACTGCTCATCAACTTCAAAATAGTTGATCGTTTGCGTTTTCCCCGGTTGTTTTGACACTTTGGCCAGTTCCTTGCGATGGGTAATCATATTGATGAGCGATGACTTACCTACATTTGATCTTCCTATAAAAGCGAATTCCGCAAACTTAGTTTGAGGAACCTTTTTATAGTCTATGTAGCTTCCCAGGTATTTTACATGCTTTATCTTCAATCATTAGCAATTTAACTGCAATGTATAATTTAAAAAGAAACAATAAAAAGCGCTTGAAGATTTAATTAAACCTCCTTTCTTAAATCTCATTTCAAATTCCTAGTACATTATCCAGGTTTAGTCATTCCATAAAAGACAGTCTATTAACCAGGAGAAATAACCACATATTGCAAAGGATGCCTTCGAGAAGCTTGGTAATTGTTACTTTTGTAAACAATAATTAATTAATATGGCTACACCAATAGTAAGTATCATCATGGGTTCGGATTCTGATTTACCAGTTATGCGAGCTGCGGCTGAAATCTTGCAAGACCTAAAAATCCCATTTGAAGTCACCGTTGTTTCGGCACATCGGACCCCTCACCGAATGGTTCAGTTTGCTGAAGAAGCACATCAGCGAGGTATTCAGGTAATTATTGCAGGAGCAGGAGGAGCAGCGCATCTGCCTGGAATGGTTGCCAGTTTATCACCTCTCCCCGTAATTGGAGTACCCATCAAATCGTCTAATTCAATCGATGGATGGGATTCCATACTATCAATTTTACAAATGCCCAATGGGATTCCCGTAGCCACCGTGGCTCTGAATGCAGCTAAGAATGCCGGTTTACTCGCCGTTCGAATTCTGGGAGCCAGCAATAAGGATATATTGGAACGGATAAAAACCTACCAAAATTCACTTACTGAACAAGTAGAAGAAAAAATTAAGATCGTAGAAGATCTTTACTAGTATGGAGTAGGGAGTTATGGGTATGGAGACTACATTCTTTTAAGATCGACTTCAACCTGTTCAAACTCGATCAACTTCATGAACTCCATAAACTTAATCCACTTTCTCTGACCATTTTTCCCACTCTACCCACAGCTCACTAATCTTGAGTTCCAAGGATTTTAATTTTTGTAGTTTTTTCTGGTGATCTGGTTGGTTATAAAATCCGGGATCATACATAGCTGTCTCAATTTCTTTTTTTTCTTGTTCCAACTTATCAATGTCTCTTTCCAGATAACTGACTTTGCGATGAATCTTTTTCCGTTCTTCCCGCGTCAAAATTGTGGTGGTCGTTTTTTTAATTTCGTTTGAAGTTTTGACCTTATCCAACTCTACGGCCCGCATACTTTCTAGTGCTCTTTTTTCTAAGAAATAATTTACATCACCTAGATATTCTTTCAATTTATGATTCCTGAATTCGACCACTTTATTGGTAAGACCCGCTAAGAAGTCCCGGTCATGGGAGACAACAATGAGTCCTCCATCATAAGCGATTAATGCTTGCTTAAGTACTTCTTTACTGAGCATATCGAGGTGGTTGGTAGGCTCATCAAGTACCAGCAAATTTATCGGATAAAGCATGAGACAGGCCAACGCCAGCCGAGCCCGTTCACCACCTGATAAAACGGATACCTTTTTATCCACCTCTTCTCCCGAGAAAAGGAAAGCACCTAAAATGCTTCTCAATTGGGTTCGTTTACTTTCTGGAGCATTCGCTTCAATTGTTTCTAGAATGGTAAGTTTTTCATCCAGGTGGTCGGATTGATCCTGTGCATAATAGGCAAGATGGACATTGTGGCCCTGCTGTAACGAACCATGATCATATTCCAGTTGTTTTACCAGAATTTTTACTAAGGTAGATTTGCCTTGTCCGTTTTGACCAACAAATGCAATACGCTCATTCCGTAATAATTGGAAAGAAACATTATCCAGCACATGCAGTGGGCCGTAAGATTTAGATATATGTTGAGCAGCAATCATTTTCTCACCCGATCTGGGTGCACCATCAAAGCGAACCTTAAACACCCGGCTATCCGACTCTTCTATTTCAATCCGGTCGATTTTGTCTAATTGTTTTTGCATGGATTGAGCCATACTGGTTTTAGTGGCTTTAGCCATAAACCTTTTAATGGTGCGCTCTTTTTGAGCGATTTCTTTTTGTTGATTTTTATAAGCCGCCTCAACCAAAGCCATACGCTCTTCCCGCTGGGCCATGAATTGATCATAGTTGCCAGTGTATACTTGAATTTGTTGATTGGAGATTTCCCAGATCGATGTGGAGGTATTATTTAAAAAATCCTTATCATGTGAGATTACAATAAAACCACCATTATACTGTTTGAGATAAGATTCCAGCCAAATAATCGATTCAATATCCAAGTGATTTGTAGGTTCATCCAGAAGCAATAAAGGCGGTTTAAGTAATAATAGTTTGGCCATTTGAACACGCATCTGCCAACCACCAGACAGTGTCGATAAAGAGTGTGCGAATTGATTTTGTTCAAAACCCAATCCAATTAATATCTTGAAGGCTTCTGCTTCAATCTCATGTTCATGCATGGATTGTAGTTGCTCATAAACCGGAGCTAATGCATTGGTAACTTCAAGGACATGCGCATGATCTTCTGAGTCAAGCTCGTGTTCCAGTTTTTCTTTTTGACTTCTCAACTCAAGTAAGGCTGGAAAAGCAGCAAGCGTTTCATTCAAAATAGTATGTTCGGTAGTTTCCGGTAAAATTTGGGTGAGATAACCCACAACAACATTATTCGCTTTTTCTATTTTACCCTCAGACGGAGAAAATTCTTCTGAAATTAATTTGAAAAGAGTAGTTTTCCCAGTCCCATTTCGACCAACCAATCCGATCTTTTCTTTATTACGAATGGTCAAATTGATGGAGTCCAACAAAACTCGATCGCCAAAAATTACACTTACATCATTTAAAAATATCAAAGGGGAAAATTTTTATGCAGTGAGGGTCAGTTCCAAGAAAGTGAATCAGGCATTTCAGCAATAACTTCGAAATTGTTTCCTTTATTGGACATCACTTGTTTCCACAACCTTTTCGGTTTGGTTTTAAATAAATAGTTCGCATGCATATCAGCCACTACCCAACTTCCGAAGTCAAGTTCTTCTTTTAATTGTCCAGGCGACCATCCCGAATAACCTACAAAAAAACGAATATTACCCGGCAAGATAAGTTTGGAATGAATTAGAAATTTGAGTTTATCGAAGTCTCCCCCCCAGTACACACCTCTGCCCAGTTCAATACTTTCTTCCAACAAATTTCCAACATTGTGAATGTAATGAATCGTATCAGTCGCGACCGGACCTCCAAAGTAAACTTCTGACTCAAATTCAGGAAATTCAGCGATCAATTCTTCGACATTCATATTCAGCGGTTTGTTAAGTATGAAGCCCATGGTGCCCTCTTCATGGTTGTCACAAACCAATATAACCGACCTGCGAAAATTAGGATCCATCATAAATGGCTCCGCCAAAAGAACTTGTCCGTTTTTGATTATTACTTTGTTCATTTTAACCATGGAAAGATACCACTTTACAATTGATTGGTAGGCATTTTTCGATCAACCTTTTTTACGAATCCACTAAGGACTTTTCCTCCTACCTCTACAAATTCAACGACACCATCTGCTATCATATTTTGCATGCTTAATGTCCATAAAACAGGTTTGGTCAATTGATCTATAAGGTTTTGTTTAATAGCACCGGCATCCCGATATGCTTTTCCATCTACGTTCTGATAAATAGGGCAAATAGGAGACTCAAAAGTAGTCGATTCAATGGCTAGCATCAACTCAGCTTTGGCAGGCTCCATCAACGGCGAGTGGAATGCACCACCTACACTCAATTTCATTGCACGACGAGCACCTACCTCAAGTAATTTTTCACAAGCCAGTTCAACTCCTTGGATTGAACCAGAAATGACTAATTGTCCTGGACAATTGTAGTTTGCGGGAACCACCAATGCTTCAATCGATGCACATACTTCTTCAACCATACTATCTTCCAGCCCTATGATAGCTGCCATGGTACTGGGGACAACCTCACATGCCTTTTGCATAGCACTGGATCGTTTTGCCACCAATCTCAATCCATCTGCAAAGCTTAGAGATCCACAACTAGTCAATGCTGAAATTTCACCAAGTGAGTGGCCAGCTACCACATCTGGCTGAAATTGATCCGCTGCAATAATAGCCTTAACTACACTATATATGTATACAGAAGGTTGTGTTACTTTAGTCTCCTTTAGTTCTACAGCTGATCCAGAAAACATGATATCCGTGATTCTGAATCCTAAAATATCATTAGCATCCTCCATCAATTTTTTAGCTAGTTCATTTTCGTTATATAGATCACTACCCATTCCTTCAAATTGGGAAGCTTGACCAGGAAATATATATGCTTTCATAATAATTTGATTCGTATTAGCTTAAATCTGAACTTATCAAATTCAAAAACTCAGTTCTGGTTTCAACTTTCCTAAATTCACCAGTAAATGCAGAGGTCGTCGTTACACTGTTCTGTTTTTGAACACCTCGCATGACCATGCATAAATGTTTTGCTTCAATGACTACCGCCACACCCAGCGGGTTTAAACTTTCTTGTATGCAGGTAAGGATTTCATGCGTAAGTCGTTCCTGTACCTGAAGTCTTCTTGCGAACACATCAACTACTCTAGGGATCTTACTTAAGCCCACAATTTTACCATCTGGTATATAGGCAATATGCGCTTTGCCAAAAAAGGGAATCAAATGGTGCTCACACAAGGAATACACTTCAATGTCTTTTACTAAAACCATTTCACTATATTCTTCATCAAACATGGCTGACCTCAATATTTCTTTTCCATCCAAATGATAACCATGGGTCAAAAACTGAATAGCTTTTGCAGCTCGCTCTGGTGTTTTTAATAAACCTTGGCGAAATGGATCTTCACCGATTTCTTTCAATACTGAGTGATAGTGATCTTTAAGTCCGTCAGTAATCGTTTCCGGATACTCTTCAATTTTTTTAAATTTCATTTTTTCAATTTATTCTCCATAATATTCAGCATAAATCGTATCAGTCTCGTACAACAATATTTTATGTAATTCAGCGCCCTCTATTTTAGATGATAGTTGATTCCAAATAAACTTAGTCAAATTTTCAGTAGTTGGTAAGACCCCTTGGGCAATAAAATCAACATCCAGATTTAAATTTTTATGATCCAAAAATTCCAGCACATGATCCTTAATCATTAAACTCAATTTTTTAGCATCGATGATAAATCCGGTTACTAGATCTGGTTGACCTTTGACGGTCACGTGCAATGTATAGTTATGCCCATGAAAGTTTGGGTTTGCACACTTTCCAAAAACCTCAAAATTTTTTTGTTGCGACCATTCCTGCACCCACAGTTTGTGTGCAGCATTAAACTTTTCTATTCTCGTCAGGTAAACCATATATTTTTAGCCCAAAACTCAATTTTCGCGGCAAAAGTACAAATTATACCTATTAACCTATCTAATTAGGGAGAAGTTTACGTTATAGCTAAAAAGTTCTATATCTCATTTGGTTGTGCCAGAAAAATGATTTCATAGCTCAATTAGCTCTAACCAAGGACTTTCAGATTATACATGAAATATGATGAATGAATTATCTGATAAGCCTTAAAGTGAAAAGAAGCTCCGATCATAGCTGGCAATCAATCATTGATCATACCCATCATAAATTGGTTAAACATAAAAGTCTATTGAAAAAGACCATATATGATGGTGGTTAGTCAGTCGTATTTGACTTAAACAGCACAAAAAGGTATCTCTATCCGAATGGTCCAAAACTAAACTAACCCAACGAATTGGATAAAACAATCTTTCTCCAAGAAGATTTGAAAGTCGCGTAAAAGCAAGTAATTGAAGAGTTATATAATCAACTTGAATTAACTCTCTGCATTCGGACTTCGACTTCCTCCAGATCAGCGAGCGTATCTACACCAATGCTTTTATAGTCCGTTTTTAATACCCAAATATCCAAACCGTTTTCCAACCACCTAAGTTGTTCCAAATTTTCAGCAATCTCTAGTTCTGATTGAAGCAATTGACCTATGTGTATCAAGGTTTTATATTGAAATACATAAATTCCAACATGAGCATAATATTGAGGTCGATTTTTCCCAAGGTCGCGATGAAATGGTATGGTTGAACGGCTAAAAAATAGAGCTTTACCGGAATGGGCGCAAACACATTTTACCACATTTGGATTTTGGATATCAGCATGATGAATTAAAGTATTTTTTAAGGTTGCAATCTGGGTGTTACTGGATATTATATAATCAAAAAGTGCATTAATCGACTTAGGATCAATCAGTGGCTCATCTCCCTGTACATTCATTATGTAATCAACATCAGTAAGCTCACGAGCAATTTCAATACAGCGATCCGTTCCGCTCTTGTGATTAGCGGAAGTCATGCGTACATCAGCTTCAAACTGCTGGCAAACCTTAAATACGGCGGGGCTCTCTGTCGCTATAATTACCATATCTGCAGATGACAATTTACATCGCTCATATACGTGTTGAATCATTGGCTTACCTAAAATAGGCGCTAAAACTTTCCCAGGAAATCGCTGAGAGGCGTATCGGGCCGGTATAATAATCGCTTTTTTCAATTAAAGAACACAATAAATTTTAATTATCATTTATTACATATTAAAAAAAAGTGTTATATATTTGCAATTGACTCTTAAAAGTAAAACAATGATTCGAAATATACTTATTTGTATAACAACATTCTTTTGTACCAACCTTTTTGCAACCTCTAATTCTGTTACCTACCTTTCTAATACGGATACCGTTTGGATCCAATTACAAGATCAGAACAAAAAATATTTTGAGCATCAGGTAAAACCGAAACAAACGTTATACTCTCTTTCAAAATTCTATGGCTTGGACATCTTGGATATATTTGATCGTAATCCATGGTTAAAAACCAGGGTTCTAGATGTTCATGATATCGTAAAAGTCCCCATCCAAAACCGGATCATTCATACGATTGAACCCAAAATAAAATCAGAATATGCACCTGTTTATTATCAGGTGCAAAAGAAAGATAATTTATTTCGTATCGCCCGGAGATATTTTGATCTTCCTGTTCAAGAGCTTATGCGGCGCAATGGACTGAAAGATTACACGATTAGTATTGACCAAACCCTGCTCATTGGATGGATTGATTTGGATGGTGCTGCTTTTGAAGAGCAGGAAATTAGTACTGATAATAAACTTGACATGGCTCAAATGATGGGTCCTTTTCAGATTGAGATTGATGAAAGTACCATCTTAGCCTCTAGACCCCAAGATTATCAAGGAAGCGAAGTATCGACCACTAAGATTCATGATATTAGTTCTCCTTCAAATCCAGCTCAGGTCCATCAAGATGATCTTGTTGATCAACCTATCGAAGGCGTTGATAGTGAATTAAATGTAGAAGTTTCTGAAGCGGATATTGAAATACCGGCCTCCACACCTATTAAAGAGGAGATTACTTCATTAAAGCAGAAATTTGAAAAGACAAAAATCAATTATACGTATAAAGAAGAAAGAGGGGTTGCTCATTGGAGCAAAGGAATTAAACATAAAACCGATCTCTATGTTTTACACAAAACGGCTCCAGTAGGTTCTACCGTGCAGGTATTTAATCCTTTGATCAATAAATCGATCTATGCAAAGGTTATTGCAAAAATGCCCGCTAATATGTATCCCGACAAAGTGAAAGTGGTCGTTTCGCCGGCAGTAGCCAATTTATTGGGTGCTGTTGATGCTCAGTTTTTTGTAAAAGTTAAATATCTTGCAAGCGAAAACTAAAAAAGCTAGATGCATATTTTTGAAAATGTTCTTGAGACCATAGGCAACACACCACTTATCAGATTAAATAAAATCGTCCAAAATATTCCAGCGACCATCCTTGCTAAAGTTGAAACTTACAATCCAGGCCATTCGATAAAAGACCGGATGGCTGTAAAAATGATTGAAGATGCAGAAGCCAATGGATTGCTTCAACCTGGGGGCACGATCATCGAATGTACTAGTGGTAATACTGGAATGGGTATAGCTATTACTGCGGTCATCAAAGGTTATAACTGTATATTCACTACAACCGATAAACAATCAAAAGAGAAGATCGATATTCTCAAAGCACTGGGTGCTGAAGTTATTGTCTGTCCTACTAATGTGAGCTCAGATGATCCTCGCTCCTATTATTCCGTAGCTGAAAGACTAAATGGTGAAATTCCGAATTCTTACTGGTGCAATCAATACGACAACTTATCCAATACACAGGCACATTACGAATCCACAGGACCGGAAATATGGGATCAGACCGATGGCAAGATTACGCATCTGGTAGTAGGCGTAGGTACCGGTGGTACGGTATCTGGCACGGCTAAATATTTGAAAGAACAAAATCCAAATATCAAGATATGGGGGATAGATACTTATGGATCTGTTTTTAAAAAATATCATGAAACTGGCATTTTTGATGAAAAAGAGATCTATCCTTACATCACCGAAGGCATTGGTGAAGATATCCTACCTAAAAATGTTGACTTTTCATTAATTGATTTATTTGAAAAAGTAAGTGATAAAGATGGTGCCATAATGGCCAGGGAATTAGCCCGCAAAGAAGGTTTGCTTCTTGGGTATTCAGCCGGTTCGGCAATGGCAGGTTTGCTCCAATTACAGGATAAGTTAGACCCGGACGATGTGGTCGTCATTATTTTTCACGACCATGGCAGTAGATATGTTGGAAAAATATTCAATGATGATTGGATGATGGAGCGAGGGTTCCTGGAAAGAGAAAAAACGGTAAAAGACATCTTGGCCATGAAAGAGAAACCTGGTTTTGTATCCGTAAAGCCATCTGATTCAGTAAAGCATGTATTTGATTTGATGAAAGAATACGATATATCTCAAATGCCAGTCCAGGAGGAAGCTGTTTTCTCAGGATCAGTTACCGAAACGATCCTACTGGATTACCTACTGGAAGATCCGGTACATAATGCCGAAAATGCAATTTCATCTGTAATGGAAGATCCGTTTCCTATTGTAAATCAAGATATTAAGATAACTGAACTCAATAAATATATTAATCGAAAGGTGCCCGCGGTTATGGTAAAAAAACCTTCAGGCGAATACGATATCCTTACTCAGTATGATATTATCCGTGCAGTATAATCACCAATCGGAAAATAAATATTGAAAAAATTGGTTTCTTTTTTGTAATTGATTTACCATGGTGTACCAAAACAGGCTGCTCGTATTACTTTTCTTAGTTGCTGTTTCAATCAATGGACTGGTTAGTCAGGATCGTCATTTTTCTCAATTATATTCAAATCCCCTTTACCTGAGTCCAGGTCTTACCGGAGCATTTCAAGGCTCTTATCGAACTTCACTTGTCTATCGGGACCAATGGCGTAGTGCCCTAGAAAGTCCATTATCCACGTTTACCTTATCCGCGGACCTCAACTTTAAATTGTCCAAACGAGGCGGTTTTTTTGGGAATGATCGAGTTGGTGCTGGGATTCAGTTTTATTCTGACAAAAAAGAAGGTTTTGACTTTAATACCAATTATATTAATCTGTTCGCTGCCTATCACAAATCGTTGGACCCAAACTCCAATCAAACCTTATCGTTGGGATTTCAAGGTGGCATCACGCAGCGAAATATAAATTTTGGTAATCTAACTTTTGGAGATCAATTTCAAGATGGATCTGGATATGTGTTAGAGACTGGAGAAACGATCAATACCAATAATTTTGCATTTGGAGATTTTTCATTGGGACTCAATTATTCGATCCAGCCAGATGCGAACTTTGGTTTAGCCACGGGTATTGCCATGCATCATGCTTTTGAACCAAATATTTCATTTTATCAAGATTTTCCTGATGCGGAATTGACCAATAACACCAATTTATTAAATCGGAAATACACGTTTTATGCCCTAGCTGAAATTGCGTCTGGTGTCAATTCTGCTCTTTTACCTAGATTATCTCTTCTTTCACAAGGCCCTCATTTTGAGATAAATGCAGGAACTAATCTTAAGTTTTTTATCAATGACGATAAATCCAATGCATTTTATATCGGAACCTGGGGTCGATTGACCAATCAATTAGAATCATTAGGGCTGGAAAGTGTCACCTTATTCTCAGGTATTAGCTTTAATGAATTTCTAATCGGATTAAGTTATGATATAAATACGGCCTCCATTGCCAATGATTTTTTAAACAAAGGCACCTTTGAGCTTTCGCTCATTTTGATCGGCTCATATGACAATGATGGAATATTTTGCCCTCGTTTCTGAAATTGGTAAATTCAGTTAATTGAGTTAATTTAGATTACTTAGTATAAATAACATCTAGTTGAATGTTTCCATTATTCTTTGAAATAAGCATACTCGTATTAAGTTGTATGATCTTACTTTGGATCATTAGCCTGCTAATTAAAGATGCTAGTATTGTCGACATTTTTTGGGGCATCGGTTTCGTAATTATCAATACCTATCTCGCATATAAATCAGGATTTAGCCATCTGTCGGATAAACACATTATCTTTTTTATTATCGTCAACATTTGGGGTTTACGTTTGGCAGGTTATTTAGCCATCCGGAATTTGGGTAAAGGTGAAGACTTTCGATATAAAAACTGGCGAGCCCAATATGCAGATCGTTGGTGGTGGCTATCATTTTTCAGAGTTTTTATACTTCAAGGTATAGTCATGGTGATACTTGGAGCGTTGTTCATACCAATCTATTTGGACAACAACCCACTATCCATCCTTCACCTGATCGGTCTTTTAATCTGGTTGATCGGATTTATATTTGAGGCAGGGGGAGATCTTCAACTAATGGTCTTCAAAAGCAAATCCGTTAATAAGGGAAAAGTATTGAATTCCGGATTCTGGAAATATACCAGACATCCCAATTACTTTGGAGATGCAATGATATGGTGGGGCTATTTTTTGTTTGCCGTTACCTACCCCTACGGAATCTTTTTTATACTTTGTCCTATTATTATGACTTACCTCTTGATTAAAATTTCGGGTGTAGCGATGCTGGAGAAATCATTGGTCAACAACAAATCGAAGTATCATGAATACATACGCAAGACACCTGCGTTTTTTCCTTGGCTACCTAAAAAATAGCATATTGGCGTATTAGCAAATTAGCTTTTAAAAAATCAGTTGTCCACTTTCTTTTAGTTAATTTGATGTCCTAATTAATAACTATACATCAAGCATATGAAAGCATTCATAACTATTTTATTGTTCGGCCTGGTTGGATATCTTCCGGCTCAATCGCTTGCAGCACGTATACACCGGGCTGACTCCACCATAAGGGCATTCCAAACAGAAAATCATATCCCGGGATTGGCCCTGGCAGTTTCCATTAATGGGCAAACAGTATTGGCTGCAGGTGCAGGTTTTGCCAGTATTGAACTTGGCATTCCGGTAGACCCATATAAAACTAAATTCCGCATAGGTA
>JAHEJC010000417.1 GCA_024639065.1 Lewinellaceae bacterium
ACTCTATTAATCGCTGTGCTCCTCTCAGCTCAATGCACGGATGAACGAGTTAATAAAATCACACCCTTATTATTCGCTGAAGCTGATCATCCTGAAGCCATGGTAGATCTAGGGATACCAAAAATTCAAAGTATTATTCGACCGTGTGGCCTGGCGCCAGCTAAATCAAAGAATATCTATCATTTGTCACAACAATTGATGGACAAACATAATCGTGAAGTACCAAAGACCTTTGAGGAATTGGAGGCACTGCCAGGCGTAGGACATAAGACAGCTAGTGTAGTGATGAGTCAGGCTTTTGGTTTCCCGGCATTCCCGGTAGATACTCATATTCACCGCCTGGCATACAGATGGTGTTTAAGTACCGGAAAAAATGTGGTGAAGACTGAAAAAGACTTGAAGAATCTTTTTCCAAAAGAGACCTGGAACAAGTTGCACTTGCAAATAATATTTTTTGGCAGGACCTATTGTCCGGCAAGGGGCCATGATCCCAATAATTGTCCAATCTGCAAAAAATATGGTAGAAAAACGCTCTTCAAAAAATGACTAGTGGAGTGAATAGAATCTGTCTGCTGAACGACTCTGAAAATGACTAGTTTCTGTGTTCTTTTTCATAATGATCCTCTAGCAGATTATAACCAAAGTCATTATGAATTCCTCTAAATATGCAATGGATATGATTACCATCATTTTGAGTACAATCGTATTCGATCCAAAGTTCAGGCCCCTGAATTCGATAATAGTGTTTCTCCCCAACTTCTAAACCTCCTCTCCAGGAAAAATAGATTTGATCAAAACCTTGTTTTAATAGGTTTTCATTATAAACCGCTTGATCTTCTTCCGTGAGTTTGCTGAAGTATGTATTTAGTAAATTTTCGAATAATGCCTTTTGTGAAGGTTTAAATTCGCTGGCTGCAATACCTTCAGCCATATGTTTTTTACTAACCTTACTAGAGGCAGCATCTAACAATTCGGGAGGTGCTATGTCCGATACGACTACTTTCTTAGCATCTTCACTCAAAGATTGAGCTAGTTCCCGTGCGATGTCCTCTTCGGCTTTCAGAATTCGCAATCCTTTTTGTGGACCAGACAGCACTTTTGCGGGGTTGGCTCCGTAAAAGGCTGGGGTAACGATTTGCTGTCCATCAATCAATGTGAAATTTAAGGAAAGGTGGTGACCTTCGAAGCGCCATCCCCAGATTTCCTGGTTATCTGGTTTTCCAAAAAAAGAAAAATAGTATAATTCAGGATGTCTGATACGATCACCTTCTGGCCGTTTTTCCAATACCCGCAATATTTCTTCATGTGCCATAATGGATTCTGCTGTTTTTAAGGCCATGGGGCTGACACCTGTAGATATTAGTTGATTGCCTAAAACTCGTTGCGCCGTATTCAAATCCTCCCAAGCCAAGCCAATGCGATCCTTTACGGTGAAGTGCCAATTGGTACGTTCCATATCTTCAAACTGGAAAATGCATTTTGCTTTTTGCTGATCCGACAGCGATTGAATAAATTCATTCGCCGCCTCAACAACCAATTTATGTTGACCTTGAGCAATCGATAAATTAGATACGATTATAATTAATCCAATACCAAGGAAATATCTTAATCCAACTATCATTTTATTTTGTTTTTCTGAATTTACTCAATATAAAGTAAATATTTTATAAAGGATTTATTCCAACGATTAGTTTCGAAGCATCATACGTATTTCAAAATCCAAAGCATTCAATACGCAGTCTTACTATGGTACAAGGAGTTGAATTAAAAAAGGATTTGGGGAAAAGTTAAACTTTAGGATAGTGCGTCTCATTTATGCTGAATGACTTTAGTTTACATATTAAATAATATAATCAAGTGTTAGTACTTTTAAAAAGTAAGACGAAGTCGATTAAAGATTATTGCTCATCACTAAAAAATCCCACAGGCAACGCTCATGGGATTCTAAAATGAAGAATTCATTATTTCAAAAGGGACGCTTATTGAGGAGCTCCATTTTGAACCCAGCAATCTATTTGGTCAATTACACTTTGACTAAGCGGTGTTTTTCCAGCAGGAGGCATGGACTTTCCAACCACCCGGGATTTAATATTGCTTCGTCGTGCATATACATTATCATAGGACGTAAAATCAGGCCGGGGATTGCTACCATCATGACAACCTGAAGTAGCACAGTTACTATCTATAATTGATTTAATTTTTGAAGCATAGGTGTCGTTGAAAGTATCACAATCAAGTTCCTGCAAATCAGGATCCGAATCGTCGTCTTTATCGCAGGCGATGAGGGTGCACAGGGTAAGAAGGGAGAATAACATATATTTTTTCATATTTTCAATGTTTATACAATAAACGTATACACAATTAAAATTGTATACATTTATCGGTTTTTTTAATAATAATTTTATATCAATTAATCCGAAAACAAGCTTCGGTCAGTATAAATCATCAAATTGTTGACCACAGGCCCTTGTTTTCTTATCCTTATAAGCCGAAAATCATAAAATGTGACTTGTTATTAAAATAATATTGACTCAAAGTCCTTCTTATTTGAGGCAAACATGAAAACAAGTTTATAAGGAATCATTTCTCTAATGACCTATTTTTTGTGATTTTTTTGTCATCGACCAATGGATGTGATTGGCATGCAACCATGGCAGATATTTTATTAAAATGCTGATTATTAGTCTATTAACAGACTTTTAAAAAAATCACACGTAAGACTTGGGTGATAGCCGTACATCAAGATATTATTTAGATCATCCGATACAGAATATTAACAATTGCCTTTTTTACGGAGTCTAATCATTAGTTTTTCTATTTAATATGGCCATTAACCATGAAATACCAATTTTCTTTGTTCTTATGTACAGAAATAGCATATATATTCTATTTACTTTCAAACCTTTAATAGGAAAATGCTTTTTTTATTAATCACCAAAAAAAGCAAACTTTATCCAAGACCAAATCGTTTCTTTGATCAATAAATAGATGTATTGTGAGATCAAGAAAGCTTTATAAAGAAGATTTTATTCTTTTTGAAAATCATTTGAAGCGCCTTTCCCCTGAGGAGCGTCTCCTCAGATTTGACTTTGTCATTAGTGATGAACAAATCCATCACTATGTACAGAATATCAACGTTCAAGATATTGTTATTGGGTTATTCAGCTCAAATCAAGTAATCGGAGCGGCTCATCTTTCAGTATCCAAGCATGAATCATTTGAAGCAGGTAAAATCGAGCTGGGGATAAGCGTTGAAACTGAATATCAGGGTTTGGGATTGGGGACCGATTTAATGTATGCTGCCATGACCATTGGAGAGCATGAAGGTTTTAAGAAATTGGAAATTTTGTGTCAGTCACAGAATCTTCCAATGATTCGCATAGCCAACAAATTCGGTGCTGTCATTAAAAATGATCACGGGCATACTTATGCGTATATCGATCTTATAAAAGATAAAAACCCAGTGAAAATTAATAAACATGAACTGGGATTAGCTTCGATGCGGACAAATGTAATAAAGTAGGTGATCAAAGTTGAGCCTTGAGTTTTCTGTTTTGACCAACGCAACTTCCTGCTAAAATTACGGATGGGCTTACTCATTTATCGTTTACAACAGAAAGGGAAGACGTATACTGGGCGATTTGGTAAGATAGGTTAAAATAAATCGTCTACCCGATTTTTTTGTATTGCTTGCCACGCCATCCTGCATAAAAATTCAGACGATTTGTCCAAGGTAGCAAACCGGTGATCCGTGGTAAGCCCTTGGTGATACCGATAATAGATTTGTTGGGCAATAACCGCGATTTTAAACAATCCATATACGTAATAAAAGACAAGATTGTCAATTTGTGTATCACTTTTAAGTGCATATTGTTGAACAATTTCGGTTCTACTTGGATTACCTTCCAATACAGTAGGTGATGGAATTCCAGCAGTAACCAATTGCCCATCACTGCTCATCGTCCAATACGCCAGGGACGTGCCTAGGTCCATTAATGGATCACCCAGCGTACACATTTCCCAATCTAACACCGCACAAACGTTTAACCACGAATCATCTTTAAATACTATGTTGTCATATTTGTAGTCATTGTGGATCAGGCAATGACTATATTGAAGTGGTTGCTTGTTTTGCATCCAGTCCATAATTTTGAAAGCTTCGGGAACTTCTTGAGTGGACGCCTTAAGGTACTGTTTACCCCAATTAGTGATTTGTCTTTCTACATATCCAGCTGGTCTTCCTAAATCATCTAGTCCAATGGACTGATAATCAACTTGATGCAATTCTATGAATGTTTCCAACCAGCTATTGGCAATGATCCTAAATTCATCAGGTTTGATTTTGCGCTTTTTTGCTTCTTGCACATTTAAGATTATGCCTTCAACTTTTTCCATCAAGTAAAAGGGAGCGCCTATTATTTCTTTGTTATTTGTAAACACCAATGCCTTGGGTGCTTTTTTAAATACTTCAGGAAGTTTTGATAGAACCTTATACTCACGTCCCATATCGTGACCTCGTTTGATAGCACCTTGAGGTGGGCGACGTAAGACAAACTCTTTGTCTTCATAAGTAAGTAGATAGGTCAAGTTTGAAAATCCATTGGGAAACTGAGATACAAATAAGTCACTAGAGATGTTAAGAATCAATTCATGGGTCTTAAGAAATTGCTTAAGATTTGTTTTGTTTAATTCTTCACCTTTACGTACTTGTTGGTTCATGATTCGATTCTCAAATGTATTTTTTAATGGTGTTTCTTCCCAATTGATACATATGAACTTCATCGGGTCCATCAGCTAATCTCAAAGTTCTTGCATGAGCCCAAAAACCGGCTAGCGGAGTATCTTCGCTCAATCCTTCCCCACCATAGATTTGCATAGCTCGGTCAATTACCTCTAATGCCATGGTAGGGGCGACGATTTTAATCATGGCTATTAAATCTTTGGATTCAATATTTCCCAAACGATCCATTTTGTCAGCGGCGGATAGTGTGAGTAATCGTGCTTGTTCTATTTCACACTGGCTCTTCGCAACTTCTTGCCTTATACTACTAAAATCTTTCAAATGTCGCCCAAACACACTTCTATGTATGGTTCGTTTAGCCATTAGTTCAAGAGAGCGTTGTGCCATGCCGATGAGTCGCATGCAGTGATGGATTCGCCCTGGACCAAGGCGGCCTTGGGCAATGGCAAATCCACTGCCTTCTTCCTGCAATAAATTTGTTTTAGGGACACGAACCTGATCTAACAGGATTTCTGCGTGCCCAACCGGAGAATCAAAATAACCAAATGTGCTAAGCGGTCGAATGATCTTTACACCTGGAGTATGGATCGGCACAATGATCATGCTTTGTTGTAAATGCCGATGCGCTTCAGGATCTGTTTTCCCCATTACAATAAAGACTTTACAATGAGGATCCATCGCTCCGGTTGACCACCACTTTCTGCCGCTAATAATATAGGAATCCTTGTCCGATTTGATGGATGTTTGGATGTTCGTGGCATCAGAAGAAGCAACATCTGGCTCGGTCATCAGAAAGGCAGATCGTATTCGACCTTGTAACAAAGGTA
>JAHEJC010000418.1 GCA_024639065.1 Lewinellaceae bacterium
AGGATCTCCACCATATGCGCTGCGCTGGACCGGCGCCAAAAAAGGATATATGGAGGTGACCGATACCCTGATTACTATTTCGAATTTGATTGTTGGCGACTACGATATCACTATTACGGATGGGAATGGTTGTGAACGATCCTGTTCTTTTACCATTGATACCATAACCTGTGAAGTAAGTATCCAGGCCATGGTCATTCAACCAGATTGTGAGTCAACGACTGGATCGATTACGCTCCATGTTCAAGGAAACACCGGCCCGTATACTTATTTATGGGATGGCCCAACGAATGTAGGAAACACGCTAGAAGGATTGCAACTGATACCAGGCGAGTACAATGTAACCATCCGCGACAAAGCTGGCTGTGAAAATATTTACACCGAGACGATCATACCTTTTGAAGGATTTAACATCGAATGTAATGCCATCAATCCCGCATCAATTGATAGTGCGGATGGTGTTGCCGAAGTGAATATGGTTGGGGGAACTCCTCCATTTACTTTATCCTGGGAAGGACCGGTATCCGGTGAGGTGCCAGCTGTCCAGAATAGCAGTTGGCAAATTCAACATTTACTCCAGGGAAATTACGACGTTTCCGTTACAGATGCGATAGGTTGTTTGCTGACCTGTTCCTTTGCCATTAATCTTGAAGGTTGTGATATGATGGTTGAGCCTATAGTTAATCAACCGAGCTGTAAAGATTCAGCTGGTAGTGTAGAAATGGAAGTAAAAGGTGCGGTCGAGCCGGTAGCATATAGTTGGTCGGGCCCTAGCATTATTGGTAATGAAAGTGCCGCTACCGGATTAGTTGCGGGCATTTACAATCTTACTGTTCAAGATCAAAGAGGGTGCGAAGAAATGGTCTCGATCATGATAGAAAATACCTCAGATTTGAAATTGATCTGTAGTTCATCGCAAAAGGCTTCCGGTAATAACCCGGACGGAGCAGCCTCGTTGGAGATAGTGGGCGGGATACCTCCATTTACCCTTATTCAAGTTGGACCGGTTCAGCAACGTAGGATTACATCCGATAGAAATATTCAACTGGACTCTCTGTCCGCCGGATTTTATTCGATCTCTTTGACAGATTCAGCAGGTTGCACTACTAGCTGTGAATTGCTGGTCGAGGGTGAGAACTGTTTGTTGATTGTTGAACCAGTAGTACAACAACCGGATTGTTTGAATGAATTGGGATCAGTAGAATTAAACGTGGTAGGAAGTTTGGACAATATTCATTTTAATTGGAGCGGTCCGGTCCAAATTGATGATTCACCAGTGGCCACCAAGCTCACGGAGGGTATTTATGAAGTGATTGCTTCTAGCGACCTCGGATGTATTTATGAAGGAATTTTCGAAATAAAGTCCAGTGCCGAATTCGAATTTATTTGTAATGTTGAGCAACAAGTAACCAATGTGCAAGATCCTGATGGAAAAATAACGCTCATAATAAATCCGGGAAATTATCAGGTGGCCTGGAAACTACAGTCAAATGAAATGTTGCTTTCCGGTAATCTAAAGGTAACTGGGTCGACGACCATTTCCAATTTGCATCCTGGATCTTACCTGATTCGAGTCACCGATTTAGATTCTGGGTGTGAAGCATTTTGTACTACATTGCTCAATGGTCCGGAATGCTCATTAAATGCAGAGGTAATCACTACTCCAGTAACCTGTGCTAGCGAGCAGGATGGATCAATTACCATCATGCCCGATGGGAATAGCGGCGCTTTGAATTATACCTGGGATATACCAGGCATCCCTGCTTCCCAAAATTTTGCTAAAGGATTGGCTGCAGGTAAATATACCGTTGTAGTGGCTGATTCACTGGGTTGTGCATTACCCTTGACGATTTTGGTAGAAGATCCTGGCCAGCTGAGCTTGTATTGTACCCAAATCAGTACCACCAGTGGAGTGGGATTTGCTGATGGTCAGGCGCTCGTAGAAATTGAAGGCGGTACTAAAAATTATGAAATCAAATGGGCTGGACCGGTAAGTGACCGGAAATTGACCTCGAATTCTTATACCATACAAGATTTGCCTGCAGGGCAGTATCAGGTTACGGTAACGGACCGCATGGGATGTTACCTGACCTGCGGATTTGTGATTAATGTGCCTTGTACTGATATTGATTCGGACGGAGATGGGTATTGCGATGAACTGGATTGCGCTATCGATAATCCGGACTTTCCAGCGGTGCCAGGATCACCCTGCGATGATGGAATCGAAGCTACTTCTCATGATGTGATTACGCCTGATGCATGTGGTTGTGCAGGAATTATTGATAAGGATGGAGACGGGATACCTGATGACAATGATTGTAACCCACTGGATCCGGCCTTACCTAGTCTACCTGGAAAAAATTGTGACGATGGTAATCCCTTAACTATAGACGACTCAATTCAAGGGGATTCCTGCACCTGTTTGGGAATTTCGATTGATAACGATAACGATGGTATACCGGATAGCTCAGACTGTAACCCCAATGATCCATTATTTCCGGCCATTCCTGGAACGGCCTGTGACGATAATAAAGCATCCACCATTGATGATGTCATTCAGTCCGATTCTTGTTCGTGTCAAGGCATTAATATTGACCAGGACGAAGATGGTATCGTGGATAGCCTGGATTGCGCACCCAATAATTCATCCCTGCCAGCAGCGCCATTAGCCAGTTGTGATGACCATAATCCGTTGACGAAAGGTGACATTGTCTTGTCCGATTCTTGTTCTTGTCAGGGAGCTATTCCGGATGAATGTTTTACAGTCTTAGAGACCTTGGTCCAACAGCCCAGCAATTGTGAATCCTCTGATGGTTCTGTTCATTTGTTTGTGGCTAACTACAATCAATTGGATTTAAGATATTCCATAGATTCCGGTATGACCTGGCAGTCCGATCCAATATTTGAAAACCTTTCAACCGGTATTTATGATGTAATCATTCGGGGTGGTGCTGCGTTTTGCGATCAATTCCTAAATATCCTGGTAGATGTGGATATCGTAGAATTTACTTCAGAAACTTTAATCATAAACCAACCTTCTGGTTGTGGAAAATCGGATGGATCCATACAATATGCAAGTCCACTATTAGCTAATTTTGAATTTAGCATAGACCAGGGTCAATCTTGGAAGGATACACCGCTGTTTAAGAATATACCTTCTGGCAATTATATTTTTTGGATGCAAACAAAGGATGGGACCTGTTTTGATATTGTTCAAGATCAGATTCAAATCTATGCTGAGGGTGAACCGGTTATAGAAACCATCAATATCCAACCTTTTTATAATTGTGAAAAAATCACCAATCGCCTGGACGTGCAGCTCATACCTTCCGATCATTCCTTTTTATATTCTATCGGTAATTCTATTTGGCAGGTCAATTCGAGTTTTAATAACCTAGATGCTGGCAACTACAGCCTGAGAATAAGAAATAGTAGTGATCCTCAGTGCGTAATAGCAATGGATTCCATCGAAATTGTGACACCCAAAATTGAAAATCTTTTTTCTATTACCACCGTTGAACCATCCAGCTGTTCTGCCAATGATGGTGCCATCCTGGTCAGTGGAGTAAACAATTCTGTTGAATTGAAAGATTTGGAAAATTGGAATCGCTCGATTCAATTAACTGATTTATCCCCTGGTGATTACACCATACCTTTTAGAAGTACAGAAGCAAGTTGTGCCGATGAGTTGATAATTCAATTATTGGGCACTACCGATGAGATGGATTTGGAGTTTGTGGTGATAGAACCACTGTGTCCGGATAGCTATGATGGATCTATATCTATTGTCGATTCTGAAGCATCCGGAGCTATCTACCAATATGTATGGTCCAATGGTCAGGCAGAAAATCAAATCAATGACCTGAGCAGTGGCGCCTATTCGCTTACCGTGGTGGATAATCAGCATTGTCAGATGATGCAATCTTTTGATTTGAACTGGGTAGGTTCCAAAATGGATTTACCACAACTGGAAGACACCATAACACTTTGTGAAGGCAGTGTCTATAATTTCAAAGTGGAAGATCAAGCGCTTACCTATAGTTTATACTATAAAAATGAATACATGTACACGGGTTCAGCATTTTCATTGGCTGAGCCCGGAACGTATATGATCGAAGCAGTGGATGGCACCGGATGTATTCAGCAAGACTCGTTTTACGTCCGTGCAGATACCAGCTTGTTTGATGCTGCTTTTTTATTGGCCAGCATGGGATTAGTGGATTCAACCATTGTGCTTGTAGAAACATCGTGGCAGATACCCGACAGTATTATTTGGGACCTGCCCGAAGGAGTCGCTTTGCTAGAGGAAGTTAATAATCAGTTAAGTCTAACTTTCAGTGAAACGGGATCTTATATCATCAGCATGCAAGCTTATTACGGCGATTGTGTCAACTATGTGGAAAAGAACATTGATATTGTCGATGATCCCAGTCTGGTCTCCCAGGGTAATCCGAATATTACCAGCCTGATCCAATCGTTTAAAGTCTTTCCAAATCCATCAGACGGACCATTGAATATGGAAGTGCAATTGGCCAAAGAGTCTGAAGTACAACTTCGCATTTACGATCAGCAGTCAAATATTGTATTTTCGGATAAAGCTTCGCAAGTAGAAGCGTTTAAGACCCAGGCGGATCTTTCGTCGCAGTTTCCCGGTGTTTTCTATGTAAGTTTGATCGTGCCCCCAGAGTCTCAAATCATCAAAGTAATTATTAATTAAAGGGGTGAAGATGGAGATGATTAGCATAAAAACAATGAGATGGTGTCGGGTGCTTTGCCTACTTACCGCCATCGTTTATGCCCCCATGATTGTAGCGCAGGATGTAGAAAGACGATACCAGGAGATTCAAGAGCGCTTGGATAAAGATCCTTTCAAAGTGTCTGGTTCCCTGGGCGTATTTGGTAGTAATTATATATCCAATAACGAGATCAGCCGGGCTGCACCATTCTCTGGCAGGGTCTTAGCAGCTCTTAATTTTGATGTGTTAGGCATTCAGGCTCCTTTCACTTTGGCATTGAGTACCGGGGGCAGAGCTTTCAACTATACCCTACCTGCTTATTCATTTGTGGGCCTTAGCCCTACTTACAAGTGGGCGACTCTCCACATAGGGGATCGGTCTTTAGACCTGGGTAAATACACCTTCAGTCGCCAATCTTTCAAAGGGGTAGGCGTAGAATTAAAACCCAATGTATGGAGGCTGAAAGCATTCTACGGAAGGATACGCAGGGCTAAAGCGCAAGACTTTCGCGGTATCCAGCGCATCGAACCTTTTTATCAGCGCATGGGTGGTGGATTTCAGGCGGGTTATGAAAAGAACCAAGACAAAATTTTATTCTCTTTATTCAAAGCCTGGGATAAGCCCAATTCTATTGCTCCGGTTGATTCTTCTATCCAGGTTTTTGCCGGAGAGAATGTCATTCTCAGTATGCTGGCCAGTAAACAGCTGCTGGAAAGACTTTTTTTAGAAGCGCATGTTGCGAGAAGCGGTTTTACCGAAAATGTTAATGATGCAGCGAATGTATCGACATCCAGTATTCAATCTTTTTTTAACCTATTGGATGT
>JAHEJC010000419.1 GCA_024639065.1 Lewinellaceae bacterium
CATTCACGGCATCCCCTCCGGCGAAATATTTGGGATTTGTAGTTTGGAAGTTCGTTGTATTGACTTTGATTCTTTTCTTGGCGTCTATTTCCAAACCGTCTATTAAGTCAAGAAAGATTCCTTGCTTAGCTTGCCCAGTAGCCTTGATGACCAATTCGCAGTCAATTTCAAACTCGCTTCCTTCAATCTTCTCTAGCCGGCCATTTTTGGATTGAGTTCGAATAAATTTTACACCAGTTGCTTGGGCGTCCCCCAGGATTTCGACCGGGGTAACATTGAATAGCCCTTTTACCCCAGCGGATTTTGCTAAGTCATATTCGAATGCGTAAGCACCTTTCTCAGATTTACTTCGACGATAAGCCAGTATAACAGATTCTGCACCCAACCGGGCGGATTCGGAGGCAGCATCCATGGCGGTATTACCTCCTCCAATTATCACTACCTTATTGGGCACTTTTACCTGGTGCTGTTTCATCCGGAGTTCTTCAATAAATTCTACGGCCCCAATTACACGATCTTTTTCTTCCCCTGGCAAATGTAATGGAGCAGTGGGCCCTAGCCCAATTCCGAGGAATAGGGCATCATAATTTGCTTCCAAATCTTTGAGTTGATTCAAATCCTGGATTGGGCTATTGTATATAATATGAAAACCTAACTGCTGTTGTAAAAAGTTGACCTCATCCAGAACCTCCTGATTAGTGATTTTGTACGGAGCTACTCCGTAAATGGTTAACCCAGAAGGTTTATCCTTTGCTTCATATATGTCTACTGCATAACCCAAGGTTCTCAATTCTGCTGCACAGGCAATGCCGGAAGGACCTGCTCCGATAATGGCCACTTTTTTGTTATTATCTGGCCCTATTTTGAACAATGGACGCTTTTCTTGAATCGTTTTGGCCGTAGCGAAATTTTGTAATCGACCAATTTGGATAACCGGAACATGCTGACCATCGTAAACGCAGGCCCCTTCACATAACTCACTGGTAGGGCATACCTTTCCACAGGCATTGCCTAACCAGTTTGCTTCAAAAATGGTTTTGGCTGCACCGGTTGTATTTCCGGTATGGATTTGTTTAATGAATAGCGGAATATCAATGTGGGTAGGACAGGCATGTATACAGGGGGCATCATAGCAAAAAAGACATCGAGAGCTTTCATAAAAAGCTTCGGTCTCATTCATTAAGGGCTTCTTCTGCTTAAAATTCTTATTGAATTCTTCCAGAGTTGTTGGTCGCTTATATTCTGCCAATTCAATCTATTTTAGTAAAATTAGTTTGTTTTATAATTCTGTCAGTTTGCCATAGGTTTCCGGACGCCGATCCCGGTAAAACTGCCAGGTGGACCGCACTTCAGTAATGAGATCCAAATCAAATTCAGCAACGAGCAGTTCATCCTGATCTTCGGAAGCTTGAGCAAATATTTGCCCTCGTGGATCCACAAAATAGGAGCTTCCATAAAAGCGGCCAATGTTCCAGGGCTTCTCTTCTCCAACCCGGTTTATACAACCCATAAAATATCCGTTGGCTGCTGCATGAGCTGGTTGTTCAAGTTCCCAAAGGTACTGGGATAATCCGGCGACTGTGGCGGATGGGTTATACACGATTTCAGCGCCATTTAATCCAAGGATTCGGGCACCATCCGGGAAATGCCGGTCATAGCAAATGTAGACTCCGATCTTTGCATATTTGGTTTGAAATACCGGGTATCCTAAATTGCCAGGTTTAAAAAAAAATTTCTCCCAGAAGCCTGATGTATGTGGTATATGATTTTTACGGTATTTGCCTAGATAACTTCCGTCAGCATCAATAACAGCTGCCGTATTATAAAGTACTCCAGGTTGTTCGATTTCATATATAGGAACAATCATAACCATACTATACTTTCGCGCATATGCCTGCATTATTTCAATCGTAGGACCAGGAATAGATTCTGCTGAATCATACCAAGCTCTATCTTGACCTTGACAGAAATAAGGGGTATTGAATATTTCCTGTAAACAGAGAATTTGGACTCCTTGGTTACCGGCATCTTCGATATAGGGAAGGTGTTTCTCTACCATGGCCTTTTTAATTTCGGCAATACTTCCTTCTCCTTCAGTCATGGGGAGACTCATTTGAATCAATCCTGATTTTATTATTCTTGGCATGCGTTTAGTTTAAATTGTTTGCGAAGTTTTCCCTCTAGGAATAAATTGTCCGAATCCGGGACTCAATTTACAATCTTCATTTTGAATAGCCATATGGCCCCTCAAAATAACCGTCTCACATTTGCCGGTCAATTTCCATCCTTCATAGGCGGAATAATCAACATTCATATGGTGCGTATCTACAGATATTTTATGTTCATGTTTAGGATCAAAAATCACAATATCTGCGTCTGCTCCGATGGAAATAGTCCCCTTTCGAGGATATATCCCAAATATTTTAGCTGCGTTCGTAGAAGTAACTTCAACAAATTTGTTTAATGAAATTTTACCTGAATTTACCCCTTCAGAGAACATCAATTCCAGGCGATGCTCAATAGCAGGATGACCGTTGGGGATTTTTGAAAAGTCTTTTTCACCCATTTTCTTTTGATCCCACATAAATGGGCAATGATCGGTTCCTACCACTTGAATGAGTCCCTGATTGATCCCTGACCATAAGGCAGTTTGATCTTTCTTCTCGCGCAAAGGAGGGCTCATCACCCATTTGGCTCCTTCAAAATCATTTTCATAAAGCGATGCATCCAAAACTAAATATTGAGAACAGGTCTCCACAAATACTTTTTGATTTCTGGTAGTGGCTCGCCGAACCGCATTCAACGCTCCTTCACAAGTCATATGTACAATATATCCGGGGCATCCCGTATAAAATAACATATCGGTGAATCGACCCGAGGCTTCTGCTTCAGTGATTTCCGGTTGGGATAAATAGTGATACAAAGGAGCAAGCTTTCCTTCACTTCGATGTTTGGCGATTAGTGAATCGATCATGTCTCCATTTGTTGCATGAACCGTTACTAATCCTCCATGTTTTTTTACTACTTTCATCAGCTGGACCATTTGGCCATCATCGATCATCAAAGCACCCTTATAAGCCATAAATGTTTTAAAAGAAGTGATTCCCTCATCTTCGATCATTTCCACAACTTCCTTAGCGACCGCATCATTAAAATCAGTAACCGCCATATGGTATGAGTAGTCTCCAATTGCTTTCCCTACTGATTTTTGTTGCCAGGTATTCAATGCATTGCGCAATGAATCACCTTGGGTTTGCAGGATGAAATCGATAACCATCGTCGTACCACCAAACAAAGCAGCCCGGGTACCGGTTTCGTAATCATCACTTGAATAGGTTCCCATAAATGGCATGTCCAGGTGAACATGGGGATCAATGCCCCCTGGAAAAACCAGCTTGTTTGAAGCATTGATGACTTGATCTGCTTGGTAATCAAGCCCTTGGCCAATAGCACTAATATGCTCGCCTTCTATATACAGATCGGCGATATAATCTGCTTCTGCCGTAACAATTCTTCCGTTCTTAATTAAAATGGACATTTATCTATTTTATTAGGTTGTAAGTTGATCATGAAATTGCTCTATTTACTTCTTTTCTCATCATAAAATAATAGATTATAAATGAAATTAAGAAGCCCGTAAACCAGGATAGCGTATAAAGTGCATTCAATGAGGGGATGAAATAACCAATTAATGCGAGACCAACACCTGCCATCAGTGCTATTATCGCGGCTGGATTGAACCCCATCTTATACGAGTAGGCACCTTGATGTTTGTATAGTTCCGCTAATTCGATGTTCTTTTTTCTAATGACATAATAATCGCATAGCATAATACCCAGGACCGGACCTAATAGGCCGCTGATGAAAATGAGGATATTACTTATTTCATCTAATAATATCCAAGGGCAAATGATTATCCCGATGGCACCGGTTATTATACCGCCCCACTGGAAGGTTATTTTTTTGGGAAGTAGGTTTGAGAATGCATTAGCAGGAGCGATTACATTGGCTGCGATATTAGTGCTCAGCGTTGCTACTAGAAGTGCCAATTGGGAAAAAATGACTACGGTCGGATTACTGAATTTGGAAAGTAGGGTTACTGGATCCCAGGGTGCATCCGCTGCTATTAAGATATCATCAAAATTGATAATGGCGGCACAGGTTACAAAAATACCCACGAAAGAATAAAGCACCATGGTGCCTGGTAAACCAATAAATTGACCGGCTATTTGATCCCTTTGTGTCGAAGCATACCGGGTAATATCCGCAATACTTAAAGACATGGTGGCCCAGAAACCAACCATGATCGTGAGCCAAAGTAGATATTGCCATAATTTTTTTGATAAACCACTTTGATTTTCTACTCGAAAACTAGCGGTAACCAAACTGGAATTGACAGACTTCCCGTCAATGATGGTTCGCAGTTGGACTTGTACTTCTGGAAGAGTACTTGAAGCAAGGGTGGACTTAATAGGCGTATTTTGATTATCACGGATCTCTATCCAACCACCATCTCGTCCATTTTCAACAATCCTAAATTCGCTGGCTTTTATGCGACCTTCCATGTCCTTTATAGGATTGATAGCTACCATATATTGATTGTTCTGCTGGAACACTTCAGCAGCCTGAATCTGCAGTTGTTTATTTTGATTGAGCGCAACAGTAAATCCTCCGGATTGGGTAGATCCCCAGACGATCATTCCAATTCCGATCAACACCAGAATTGGGGCTGCATATTTTTCCAGAAACTTAATACTTTCCGTTCCCTTCCAAATGAAGTAAATATTGATCAGCCAAAAAATACCAAATCCGACGAACTTACCCACCGACAAACCCAAGCCAGGATCAACCCCAACAGCGGCACAATAGATTGCATAAATGGCTAGTCCACCAATCCAGGTTTGTATACCAAACCAACCACAGGCGACGATACCACGGACCCCGGCAGCTAGGTGAATTCCATTTATCCCGAATGAAGAACGACCGATTACCGGGAATGGGATTCCATATTTAACACCCGCATGACCATTTAATACCATAGGAATGGTGATAATCAGGTTAGCCACTCCGATGATAATGAGTGCTTCTATCCAGGACATCCCATCTACAATCATATAAGAAGCTAAGAGGTAAGTAGGGATGCAAACCGCCATACCCACCCAGATCGCGGCAAGGTCCCATTTTGACCAGGTTCGTTGGTTTTTTGGAACCGGACGGAGGTCCTCACTATACAGATTTGAGGAAGAAAGATCTTCTGTTAACTCAATAATTTCTTCTTCCATAAACTAATAACAATATTCGTCGGCTATTTCCAATGCTGAAGAAATGATATCCATCCCTTCATCTATCTCTTCTTTGGTTATACAAAGAGGAGGTGCTAAGAAGATGAAATTCCACCTTACAAAAGTAAACATACCTTGGTCCCGGATCTTTTTTGCAATCCGGAAGGTAGGTTCACTATCTTCAGGTTTAGCATTCCATGGAGTTAGTGGTTCCCGGTTATCTCGATTTTTTACCAGTTCTATACATCCCAGTAATCCTG
>JAHEJC010000420.1 GCA_024639065.1 Lewinellaceae bacterium
AGTGCAGAATTCGGTAAATTTTCAAAGCCCTTCCGGAGGATGGATATTGAATAGTGCTTTCAGTGTTTTGAATACCATAAATATTGATGGAGGGGACTTCAACTTGAATGGTCAACCATTAAATGTATTTAGTCTTTTTATCAGACCGGCGCAAGCTTCAATAGTCGATTTTTCAAACTCACAAATTATTCTTGGCTATGAGCCGACAGGTACAGGTCCTCCTCATGCGGATGCCAATTTAAAAATTAATTCGGATGTACTTGACTTAATTACCACCAACAGCCGAATTGAAATGCCGGCACAAAAAGCAGAAATGCAGATAAAAGGTACCCGGGAAATATTTTTCAATGAGGTTTCAGTCACCCACCCTTTGTCTCAGTTTATATTGAATGATCCTGCCTTTGTTCCCACCCCAATTTCGGTCCACTTCAATAAACTTTCGATGTTAGGCAATGGACGGATTTATGGAGATAATTTTTTAACGGAGATTGATCTAACTGAAGGAAAGTCCTACGTGTTTGGCATTAATTATGTGCAGACGATCGGTCAGCTTAACGCTACAGGATTGTGTAATGCCCCTATTCGGATTGCTTCCAACGTAAATGGGAATACAGCGAATTTTCTTTTTAGTACAGATCAATCGATCGTCTTTGTCAATTTAAAAGGCATAAATGCTACTGGTGGAGGACGATATGATGTAATATCTGGTGTTAATGAAGGAAATAATAATGGATGGACTTTCGACGGCTCGGGGGTATACGACTTATATTGGGTAGGAGATTCGGGCAATTGGGATGACCCAATGCATTGGTCTACTATTTCTGGGGGTGTTGGAGGTACTTGTATACCCAGTGCCTTATCTAATGTGCATTTTGATGTTAATTCTTTTTCAGCAGCCGGTCAGGTGGTTACTGTGAACCTGGATAATCCAGAATGTCATTCTATGGACTGGACCGGATCAACTGGCATTCCACGATTTGAAAGTAATTCCAATAGTATATTGCATATACATGGCTCTTTATTCCTAATTCCTGAAACGGAAATATTGTTTCTGGGGAAATTCTCTTTTGAGTCACAAGACACGGCTAACACTATTACTACGGCTTCACACGAATTTCTCAATGAAGTCATTTTTAATGGCGATCATGGTGAATGGATTTTTCTGGATGAATTTCGGGTTAACAATGCCATTAATCACAAAGCAGGGGAAATTAATTCCAATAACCAGTATATGTTATCTACCGGTTTTAGTTCAGTATCCGCACAGGATAGAAAGATGGTATTGGGATCTACTATTTGGGATATTGCATCACCTGCTGCCATTAGTTGGTTGCAGTCAGGAAGTACATTTATATTAGACGCAGGTACTTCAACAATTAATGCATCAGCCAATTCAATATTTTTTATTAACGCAAATACCGATCTCCAGTTTTACCATGTGCACTTTACAGGTGCTACTGGAACGATAAATTCTACAGCCTCCAATATTTATATTGAAGAATTCAGAGGTGATGCAAATATAAAATTTGAAGGAAAACTGGATGCTGGCACACTGCGCTTATATCCGGGGAGGCAATATGGTTTTGGGCATAATATAGGAGAATCTTTCAACTTTAATACCCTAATTGCGAATGGTCAATGCAATGGTTACATCACCATAGCATCCTTATTAGGTGGAGTAACTACTCAATTCGTTTCTCCAAATGCTCAGCATGTAGTTAATGTGGTCATACAGGACATTCACTTTAATGGAGGACAAACTTATTTGGCAGATAATTCAGTAGACCGTGGGAATACAGATGGTTGGACCATCAATGGATTGGCAAGTAGAACCCTTTATTGGGTGGGAGACAGCGGGAACTGGGAAGAGCCAGCCCACTGGTCTTTAATGACGGGTGGTCCGGGAGGTGAATGCATCCCAACCGCCAATGATGATGTAATTTTTGACCAGAATTCATTTAGTCTGGTGGGACAATCGGTAAGAACAGCTAATAACACGATTGGCAATTGCCGGTCGATGACCTGGACCAATACTCAACCAACCTCAAAATTGGAAATGAGTCAGATTGATGCATTTGGTTCAATTATTCTGGACCCAGCCATGAATTATCAACTCCAAAAACTAAACTTGCTGGGCAGCGGCAATAATGTTATAACTTCAAATGACATAGAAATAATTGAGATGGACATCTTGGGAACGGGAAGTTGGCTGGTCACCGATAATATTTCATTTGACAACATATCAGTTTTTCATGGTTCATTTTCATCTCAAGGATATGATCTCACCGGGGAAAAATTTAAAGGGCTCAATGATGCTACCATTAATATTGAGAATTCAACCTTGATCCTAAGTGGCGGTAGTGGAGCCGGTTCAGGTACATTCCATATTGACAATGAAATGGTTAATCTAAGCGCTCAAGGATCAAATATCTTTTTAACAAACAATATGACCGCTTCTGTGCTCGGTAAAGGGTCGCACGAATTTGATTATGTACATTTTGTAGAGCCTGGTGCACAGGGTATTGTTAAAAGTACCAGAATCGGATCGGATCTTGGACCCACGCAACCTTTCCTCCGTTTTAGAACGATCATTTTTGCGGGAAATGGAGAAATGATTGGTAATAACCATATAGATAGTTTACTGTTTGCTCCTGGAAAAGAATATGTCCTGGAAAGTCATTCTATCCAACGGATAGAAGATTATTGGCGAGTTAGGGGTTTTCAATGTCTTCAACTCAACTTGCATTCTTCTATTCCCAATATGCAAGGCATCGTTGAAAAATCTACGGGTACCGTTGACGGGGATTATATTATTATGCGAGACATTACCGCAAGAGGAGGTGCAGCTTTTTTTGCAGGTAGGTATAGCAATGATTCCGGAGGGAATAGTGGGTGGACTTTCATGGATCGCCCAGATTTTAGTGTATCAGGAATATTGGGTGATGACTTTTATCTTTGCATTGGACAGGAAATTGTTTTGAATGGAGATAGTCGGATAAGCCGCGATGCTAGCTTAGTTTGGAATAAATCTACTTTCAGCGATACGTTTAATGTGAATGTCCCTGGGTTAATTACTTTAGATGCAGTTTTTGGAGATGGCTGTATGTTATCCGATTCTATCCGGGTAATGCCTGGCCCGGTCATTGAGCTGAGTTTAGGCCCGGATATTTTGACCTGTGATAA
Organism: Lewinellaceae bacterium; assembly: GCA_024639065.1. Classification (GTDB taxonomy): domain Bacteria; phylum Bacteroidota; class Bacteroidia; order Chitinophagales; family Saprospiraceae; genus JAHEJC01. Next base: position 3,184 of record JAHEJC010000420.1, read on the forward strand.
GACGCCCATCGCTTTAAGTGCTGTAGTTTCAAACCCGGATCCATTGTTTACCTGGTCTGATGGTTCTACTGCGCCTACATTGATGGTGGACAGCAGCGGTACCTACTATGTAGATGTAGAAATTACCGGATGTTCTGAAAGGGATTCAATCTTGGTAGATTTCAATTCAGTTATTGCCATCGATATGCTAAAAGATACTATAGTCTGTCCGGGTAGTGCTTATACCGCATTTTTGAATGACTCATTGGGTGTTATTAGCTGGATAACTTCAACCGTGGGTAACTCGGAATCGTTTTCAGCACCTGGAACTTATTGGGCAGAAATAAATCAATTAGGATGTATTATCCGGGATTCTTTCACCCTTGATGTGAAGGATTTAAATGTCGATGTAGGTAGCGATTCTTCGTTCTGTGAAAATGAATCAATATTATTAGATGCAGCTATATTGGATCCGTTAGCAACCTATGTGTGGTCGGATGGCTCAACTTCCAGTAACCTGATGGTTAATAGCGAAGGCCTTTATAAGGTAAGTGTTACCTCTGATGGTTGTACTGTATTTGATAGTGTATTCATCAGTGTCGATAGGTTACCTAATTTAAATCTAAGCCCTTCCTATCAGATCTGTAATGGTGATTCTATATTGTTTGATCTGAGCGCTTTTGGGTTGGATTTTGTATGGGATTTTATGGATAGTACTGCTCAAAAAGTTATTGATCAAGATGGAGTCTATTTCCTAACCGCTTCAAAGGGCCATTGCCGCGAAGATTTTTCTTTTACCGTTGACGTGCTTGCTAATCCTGTTGTGGACCTGGGAAATGATACGCTTGTCTGTGATAACACACCTATAAATTTAATTGGTGGTGATTCAATGGGCAGATCGTATAGTTGGTCTGATGGAAGCACCTCGAATACGTTTCAAGTTATGCAATCAGGGACTTATTTTGTAGAGGTTACTGAAAATGGGTGCGCTGGTTATGACACAATAAATGTTACCCTGGGTGGTGTACCCGAATTGGGTATCAACGACTTGATCGTTATTTGTGAAGGGGAGCGTATCCAGCTGGATGTATCAGAAGCGGGCGGAATGGTCACCTGGAGCACAGGGACGCTAGAACCAACAGAAATATTTAATAGTTCAGGTTCTTACTTTGTGGAGATTTCAGCTGATGGTTGCGACATTAGAGATTCGTTTGACATTATTGTAAATCCATTACCGGTCCTTAATTTGGGACAAGATACTTCGATTTGTGAAGGTGCCTCTCTATTACTTGATGCTTCCGGTGCTATGGGAACAAGTTTTGAATGGACAACCGGACAGACATCGGCCAGTATTAGTTCAACTATAAATAGCGATCAAGTCATTGGTGTGACAGCTATGCTTAATGGTTGTTTAAACAGTGATTCAATTTTTATTCAGGCTGTTCAATCACCGGTGTTTAATTTAGGGGATGAAATTGAAATCTGTAAAGGTGACCAGGTGGAATTATCTGTTGATCCAGCTTTGCCGGTAACCTGGAGTGATGGTAGTAATGAGTCTTCTCTTGTAGTCGATCAACCCGGCAGATATTGGGCCATTGTAGGTGGTGGGGATTGTACGTTTACCGATTCTGTAGATGTCATTTATAATCAAGCGGCTCAAATTAATTTGGGTGGCGATACGATGATATGCGCTTCTAATCCAATTCGACTGGATGCTACTATTCCTAATGGATCCTATAATTGGTCAGATGGGAGTAGCAATGGCACACTTCTTGTTTATAATAGTGGAGTATATACCGTTGAAGTATTTGACGGATTCTGTTCTTCATCCGATACGATTGAAGTATTTTTTGCAGACTGTATTTCACTCAACTTATATATACCCAATGCCTTCTCTCCCAACGATGATGGTTTGAACGATGAGTTTAAAGTTTTCGTTGAGCCTGACGTCCAAATCCAGTCTTATGAACTAACCGTTTTTGATAGGTGGGGAAATCTTCATTTTATAACAGATGATGTTTCTGCAGGATGGGATGGTACTGCACTCAGGACTTCGGCATATTTAAAGTCGGACGTGTATGTCTATCTGATCCAGATGACCTATATCAAAAATTCCAACCAATTTTCAATCAAACGATCCGGAGATCTATTTCTTTCCAGATAATTTGATTTTAAATTACTATTTCATTTTAAATTGTGTGCTTTGCAATGAGGTTCAGAACTTGGGCAATCCTGCTACTTTTTGTGGTGGTTATTTGTATCGACATAGGCTGCAAATTTGGAACATGGTGGTTCCAAACCAAAATAATATTGGTTTGGGGAGCCATTATATACGATGTATTTGCTGAT
>JAHEJC010000421.1 GCA_024639065.1 Lewinellaceae bacterium
TTTTGAATCCTCTCTTTTTAGCCAGGGTAGATCTATGGCGTATATCCCAAAAGGAAGATCGATGTTTTTGAGTGTTTTACGCTCCATTTTGAAGGTGCCATAATCAAGCTTATTTTGAACCTGCCTCCATATATCCTCAGAAATGCATATTCCTCCGGCCGGTGCCAGAGGTTCTATCCTCGCAGCAATATTTACTCCATCCCCAAAGACATCGTTGTCTTTTTCTATCACGTCTCCAAGATGAATTCCGATGCGAATATTAATTTTTCTTTCTTCCGCTACCTGTATGTTTCTTTCATGAAGTGCCGATTGTATCTTTATGGCACATTCTGTTGCTCCCAAAGCGCTTAAAAATTCTGTCAGAAATGAATCCCCTCCGGTTTTTATTTCCCTGCCTTCAAATTCTTTAAAGATGGGACGAATGATATTCCTGTGTTCCTCAAGTAATTCCAGTGCAAAAGACTCATTTTTATGGACCAGGGCGCTGTACCCGACGATGTCGGTAAACATGATGGCAGCGAGCTTCCGATTAACATCCATAAATCAATTTGAAATGTCTTCCAACTAAAGATAAGATAAAATGAGCATTACATGCTCTAAAGGTATATCTTCAGAAGCAATTGATAATCAATTCAACTGATGGGTACTTTTGCTCATTATTTCACACCTATACCTTTGAAAAAGGTGTAGCAAAATGTACCTCCCCCTTCAGCAGTTTTATACAGGTCACTAATTCCTTTTTCTATGGTTTCACGATCAATTAATCCTTTTTTTATAGCTTCTTCAGCTACGCCTTTTATCATTTCAGTAAATGTATTTTTCGTAAACCCTTCTACCCAACCGGGATTTGAATCATCGACATAGACTTGCCTTGCAGATACCTTAATTTCTTTAAATGCTGATTCTGCTAATATAGGATACAGTTTACGTCCAATATTAGCATCTCCACCATTCCTTTTTTGTAATTCCACTTGACATTGAATTGCTCTTCTTGCGGCTAAACTATCAGGGTGAAAGTACGTTGAACCATGGTCTCCCTCAATTAGGGTTATGGTCCCATTTACTTTTAGCTTACTTTTTAATTTATCCATAGCTACATAGGGATTGGGAAGATGTTCCAAGACAAAACATACTAAAATATGGTCAAAATATTCATCTTCAAATGGCAGATCAAAAATATCTGCTTCCATAAATTCTACATTTTTTATTCCTTTTGATTCTATTACTTTCTTTGCCTGACAAATAGAATCGGCAGAAATATCGATTGATATAAACCTGCAGTTTTTATTTTTTGAGGCGACAGTTTTTGTTTGTGCTCCTACGCCACATCCAGCTTCCAAAACAAGAGAACCTTCTTTCCAAATCGAATCATGATGTATCAATTCAGCAAGAGAATCTGCTTGGTCATTGAGTCGATTAGCCTCTATGTCTGAATATCCGTGTACGTATTTCTTCAATCTAGTCTCATTTTTTTATTATAGTCTTAAATTGACCATTCTTTCAAGATGAAAATATTTTTTAGTAATTCTTGACTCTAATATAAGCCACATAAGACCTTTTTTGAGTCTAAAATGTCGTTGATAAATCATTCTGATTATTGTTTGTTAAAAAAATCACCGCATCAATGGAAATACAAGATTAGCTCGGTGAACTTTACGCATTTCTAATGGCAGCTTCTCCGCCACCTTCAAATAGTTCCCATCCGGATAAACACGGTCAGCCATCTGTAGTATGGCAAACATTTCCATCCTGTTGGCTTCTCCAATTGTTGGGTGTGACCATAATTTATTGGGGTCGGTGTAGGGGACAAGGTAATCAAGTCCAACCCTCAGACGTGAATTTTCATCGTTGGCTTTCCAAATGTCGACATCAACTTTCTCTGCAAGAAGAGCTACAAGGAACATGGCATGTAGGTTATAGATGCTGTAGAAAAGAGGACGAGTACGAGCCATCTCTTCAGGCATGGAGCCATCTGGTTTGATTTGCGATAAGATGCGGTTTTGAACGAACTTCCGTGCAATTTGTGTGGCCGCTTCACGGTTTCCAGAATAAAGGGCAAAGTATATTGCTTGCAAATCGTAAAACGAACCATGGTTATTATTTGAAGCAGCTTCCTCGAGAGCCATTTCGTTAGTTGTTAGCCATTCATAATACTTCCCAGCCCAGGCCTTCAATTCTTTAAGCTCGGAATCACTTAGTGCAGATGAATTGGCAATGAGCATAGAGCCCTCCAAGGCACGTATCATAAGGCGCCCATCTAGTACCCCGGATTTGGTGCCTAAGTTATGGCCGGGTCTGCATTGTGCATGATTGACATTGGGATTCATGCGGGTCGATGCGTCCAGAAACCAGGTTCGAAGAAGCTCAGCTGCTTTTTTAGCGTACTTTTCTTCTCCGGTTAAATAGTATGCAAGTCCCAACGTTTCGGTATTTATACCCAGAGCTCCGATTCTTTGCCGGTCAGATTCCTTCAGGCTCTGACTTTCCGGGTTTGTTTCACCATCGCGCCGGATATAAGGCAGACCATCAGGTTGGTTTGGATCTGGCCACCAGTAGCGGCTGTAGCTGGCATAGTCATGTTTATCCCCGCTTGGTGGTAGTTTCTCCTTGTCCGTAACAGAAAAATGGCCTTCATTTAGTGCTGCCTCTGCATCCTCAATCAGTTGGTCAAATGCATACTTGATTTTTGTATCATTTTTTTCAAGTCGGATTTTGGTGTTTCTCAAATACTCTAAATCTATCAATATGGATTCCTCTCCTTGATGACCCAAGTTGATGGGCTTACACATGAATGTAAATGATACTGTGATTAGAACTATGAATTGTAAGGCTTTGATCATTTTGACTTATTATATTAATCTAAATAATCTTAGGATATAACATTTCAAAAGAACCCTAGATCATTAAGGTTCAATTCCGAATTTAGCAATTTTCCTCCTCATTACAGCTATCTGTTTTCTTTTCTGATCTAAGAATAGATATTGTTATTGCTTGGGTGTATCAGCCGCACCACGAATGCTGCAGGCAGCCTGCCCATTTCCAGCTCTCCAGAGATTTGTCTTTCGGTTCTTGTTTCTTTTTCAAATGTACCAAAAGCGGGTTGGGAAGTTTGACTGTAGGTGCTGTGCTCTATATGTGGTTCAGCAATGACGCACAAAACTGAATAAATTTAATTAACTATATCTAATTTTGTGTGTAATTAAAACAAACCATTAAGTATACAACATTCGAAAATCCGTATAAGGAGTTGAGACCACTTCTATCCGACCTTTGTCTTATTCTTTTAATCATTAAAAAATAGGCACAAAATGAAAACAAATCAATTTGGTAGAAATGGGTGGACACCTGATAGAATTGAAAATTTAAATGACAAAACATTTATTATAACAGGTACTACTAGCGGTACAGGATTTGAAGCAGCGAAAATATTGCTATCAAAGGGAGCAAAAGTTGTGATGCTTAATCGAAACTCACAAAAATCAAAAAACACCATCGCAGCTTTGAAACAAGAACTTGGTAATGATATAGAAGTATCTAATATACGTATAGACTTGGCAGAACAAGTTTCAGTAAGAAAAGCAGCTCTAGAAGTTCTCAAGAATGTTCCTCAAATCGATGCATTGATCTGTAACGCTGCCATTGCCCAAGTGCCAAAACAAACGTTTACCGTTGATGGCTTTGAAAGCCAGCTTGGTGTAAACCACTATGGAAACTTTTTACTTCAAGCTCTGCTGTACCCTCGAATCGAAGAATCGAAAGGACGTATTGTTACTGTTGGAAGTATGGGTTATAATTTAGGTATTAAAAACATACAGTTTGACGATATGAACTGGGATAGGAACTATAGTCCTAATGGTGTATATAGCCAAAGCAAGTTGGCGCAGATTATGTGTGTTTATGAATTACAGGACCGACTGAAAAAAGCGGGCAAGACAGATGTCAAAGTTTATGCTTGTCACCCAGGTGCTTCCAGAACATCACTGATTAAAACCAGCGGTAGTTTAATGACTCGATTGGTTTGGCAACTTATGAAATTGTCCCCATTGGTACAATCGGCTGAAAAAGGTGCATATCCACAATTGATGTGTGCAACTGAACCAGATTTAGACCAAAGTGGTTTTTATGGTCCTACAGGAAGAAATTATTGGACTGGTCCAGTTGGAGAATGTAAATTAGAACCGCATGCAAAAGATAAAGTCGTAGCTACTAAATTATGGGAAGTATCAGAAAAGGCAACCAATTATAAATGGAATATTTAAATTAGTACAATGCAACATTTTAAAACATTATCATCGTATCTAGATTAGTTAAAGCTTTCTCGCCCAGAGCACCCTATGTTGAGTGTGTTCAACTCAAAAGGCGATGGTTATCTACCTTGTCCAAGAGAAAGTTCGCCACCTATCACAAACGATTGCTATACAATTAGTTTAAAGAAGTTTGTAAAAGGAAATTTAAACTATGGTCGAACAAAATATGATTTTACCAACGGTGCTTTAATTTTTATTTCACCAAGACAAGTTTTACAATGGGATAATAGCGTGGTTTTTGAGCAAAAAGGATTTTCAATAAACTTCCACGAAGATTTTCTGAAAGGAACAGAATTAGCTCAACAAATAAAGAAGTATGGTTTCTTTTCTTACTCAACAAATGAAGCATTACATCTTTCACCAAAAGAAGAAAAGCAAATAGTATCAATTGTAGAAAATATTGAAATTGAATATCAAAACAACCAAGATGAGTTTAGTAAGGAAATTATCATCTCTCAATTAGATACGCTGTTAAAATATGCCAATCGTTTCTATGAAAGACAGTTTTTAAACCGGAAAGAACTATCTAATGATTTACTGGAAAAATTTAATCTGCATTTATCCGAATATTTTGAATCAGGACAACTACAAGAAAAAGGTATTCCAAGCATAGAACAAATAGCTATTGAATTATCAGTTTCACAACGTTATTTAAGTGATACACTCAAAAAAGAAACAGGTAAACCCACCACCGAACACTTGCAATTGTACTTGATTGATGAAGCCAAAAATATTTTATTGAAGCCCAACAAAAGTATATCAGAAGTTGCTTATGAATTAGGATTTGAATATCCACAATATTTTTCAAGAATATTTAAAAAGAAGGAAGGTATTAGTCCAACAGAGTACAGAGAATTATATAAAATGAATTAAAATTATGGATATATTAAAAACAGCTACCGATTGGGCAAAAGCCGAACTTTTTTCAACCCCATTTTTCATTCTCTTCGGACTCATATTTATAGCGACAAGTTTAGGGTTTTGGCAGTTAGGAAAAACGGATATAGCGAGAGCATACATAATTCCTGCCTTGGTAGCAGGTGTTTTGCTTTTGACCATAGGGCTTGGGTTATTTTTCACCAATAAATCAAGAATTACAGAATTTGAAACTGCCTACAATAGTGATGCCTCGGCATTTGTAGAATCAGAAATTGTACGTGCCGAAAGCACTATAAAGGAATACAAAACAG
>JAHEJC010000422.1 GCA_024639065.1 Lewinellaceae bacterium
ATACAAACGGATTAGATGATATAAATGAGCCCTTCGTGATATCGCTAAATCAAAGTGAAATGATTTGGGAAAGAACTGAAGAAGGGCAAAACATTAAAGTCATTCTAGAACGTTCATCTCAACTACCAGAAACATATGGTGATAAAATACTTGGACTATGGGAATTAGAAAAAGCAATAGGCAATGGTCGCTATTTTAAGGAATCGGATAAAAAAGAAATTAACGATTATATATTTTTTAGATGGGATAAGCGATTTGTTATAGAATCTGAAAAAGGCAGAGTAAATGGTGTTTATAATGTTCATGGGCATAAACCCGAAGTTGAATTAATACCATATGGAAGTCAAGTAAAAAGAGATTTTTGGAGAATTCAGTTCGAAGAAAATCAAATAACCTTAAAGCTTTTGAATTCTGACACGATAGTAACAAGACGGTTTAGAAGAATTCGTAAGTTCCCTGACTAGTAAAAACTGCCTACAACAAATAAGGATTCATGCGGTCTACCAGACCAAGCTTGAATCCTACTGACGAATCATGTCAGCACAAGCGTGTTGAGCTGTATCGGTTCAAACCCTAGGAGAAAGCCTTGCGAGCGTATTGGTCATTTGATTGAAAATCTAGTCGATTCTATTTAGGAAGTACAAAAAGCCAACCCTGGACAAACTACGAAGTGAAGGGTTGCTAAAAATATCGCGCGGATCAAATAATTAAACATCATTTATTTCTTTTTAGGCATAAGCAATCCGGATCATCTAATGAGATAATTTATATGAGCGGGTAATAATTGATTTTGCCGAAAAGCAAGGAGGACCTCTATTAGGTTATAGCTCACCAAATAGAATGAGTTTACCTTTCTTACAAATTGGACATTGGTGCACTATAAGTCCACGACTTTCCTAAATATTTTTCCAGGATAGTTTTCTTGAGTCAGTAGGAATCTCAATCAGTTTACTTTTGGATTTACTGGAGAGTAAACCAAAGTGTCTGATTCTGGTAAACCGCTTTGGGAGCAGATGCAACGTAAAACGACGTACGAACTCCCACAGACTTAAGGTCATACTTTTTCTTTGATGCGCATGTCGGTAATCGGTGTATCTAAATGTAACCGAATGGTCATCGTAAGCAATGATGCGATGATTGGTGATGGCAATCTTATGGGTATACCGAGCTAGGTATTTAATAACACTGCTGAAATTCCCAAAAGGAGTATTAGCGTATACGACCCAATGCTTGTCATATAAAGAGCTGATTAATTCTTGAGTTAATTCCATGCCCTGCTTGTCAAAGAATTTTTTGAGTTCTGCCATGTACTTTCCACGAAAAACTTTACTCATGGCTTTTACAGGAAAAAGGAACTTGCCATTATTTTTAACTTGTTTCCATTTATTGTTTAAAGAGACTCCACCCCCAGGCACGATACAATGCATCCTTCGACAAGCTCAGGACAGGTGTGTGGGTGATAAGACAAATTACTTCCCCCCCGCCTGCCAAAGTCTTGTACGGGCAGGCAGCCAAACTGTTCTAGTGTATTCCAAGCGCATTTAAACAATAGGTTATAAAGAATTTTAGGGTAAACTAGGAAGAGCTCATTCAGGCAATGTGGTAGTAAATATTACATGATAGTAAGTTTGTTTGAATCATCTGTTTCTCTCTACGTTAAATCCAAATTTCTTTTTGAGTATTCTGACATTGTGAGCAATGTCTATTCCGGAAAGAGTTATATCTATCTATAATAATTCTGCACTACTGGGTCTTTTCTTATTACGATCTAAGATGCTTCTATTATCATATTTCTTACCTGTCGATTTGCTCTTGGATTAGCGCCTGAATTGCATAGGTTATCACCACTCTGCTGCATCCCAGGAACAAAACCAACATGAGAAGCCAATCTTGTGAAATGTAAATCGTCTTAAGTCACCCAATTCTGCTAGTAAATAAGCAGCTGTTAATACAGCAACTCCAGGGATGCTCCTAAGCAAATTGCAATCTAATTTGTAGAATTTTTTACAATAAGCTCTTATGGTGTTTGAAACAGATTTAATTTCTTTATCAATAAACTCATACTGATTGAGCATACTTTCTAAAGTGCAATTTGTATTATCGTTTTCAAAATTCAAGGCTTTCAACCATTCAAGAAATTAAATAGGCCATTTTGGAGTTTCCATTTCTGGAAGTAGCGATCTAGGAATCAAGTACTATCTTTGATTTCATCATAGACTACAACCATTGAAAAATTAATTAAAGTAATGAAATGATAACAAACCAATTAAAATGGTTTTTAATAGTGGCCATTGCATGTTGTCTGCTTTCTGTAATCACTACCCTCGGGATTCATTCTACATTGTTCGACTTAGGGGAACTGAGCTTTGATGAACGTCTTCGCGTATTTGAAAATCCGACCTACATGGCAAATAGGTTTTGGGTTATTGTGCATTGTCTATTCGCATTGATATCGATGCTTGGATTTCTATTGATTCAGTACAGAAAGAGTCCTGGATTTACATTATTAGGTTTTGCATTCTTTGTTGTTTTTGTATTTACCGAAATCTTTAGGCAGATGTTTGTTCTTTTTTATTTAAATAATCTTCGAAGAGCCTACCTGGAATCAAATGATAGTGCGGTTCAGGAGATGATCAGAATAAATATGGAGCATGCCAGTCTTGTCGGGTATGCACTTTTTGGTTTGTTTATTGTGGCATTCGCTTTAGGCAATATCTGCTATGGAATTAGTCTGCTCGGAGGTAAAAAGATAGATAAGATACTCGCCTATCTTATGCTGATTTGGGGATTAGGTAGTCTATCCGCTTTCGGAAATGAATTTTGGCAATCGGAATCTCTGGGAATATTTATCGAATATTTTAGTATAATTTTTCAACCGATGATGAGATTACTGGTGGGCCTGTGGATGTTGCACAAATTCCGACAGTTCGTTACTGGTAAATCTGAAAATAGTCTAGGTTAACTGCTGACAAGTTATAGCTTAAAGTTAAAATCAAAATAAAGTCGTTCGTAATACTGCAAATCACCTTAGTGTATCTCTTTGCCCTTTGCGGCTTTGTGGCTATATGGCTTTATATCCTTTGGGGCCCAATAGCTATCGGGATAAGTGGTTCGAGTATTTTCACTCAATATCAAAAAAAAAGCACTTATGAATTCACATAAGCACTTTTTCAAATAATCCTATTTCAATCAATTTTACATCATTGATGGAGGTAAAATCACTTTATCTATGACATGGACTACGCCATTACTTGCCTTGATATCTGCCGCTGTTACATTCGCTTCATTTATTTTGACACCGTTTGATAAATCTACTTTTATGTTTTCTCCTTGTACCGTGGCGGCCGTCATTCCGTTAGATAAATCAGTGGACATTACTTTCGCACCTACTACATGGTAAGTCAATACATCTATAAGTTGTTGCTTGTTTTCTGGTTTCAATAGTGACTCCAATGTACCGTCTGGTAAAGCGGCAAAAGCCTCATTGGTTGGTGCAAAAACGGTAAATGGGCCGTCTCCCGTAAGTGTTTCGACTAATCCGGCTGCTTTTACAGCTGTAACGAGTGTGGATAGAGACTCAGTCCCTACAGCTAACTCGACAATATTTTTATCCTGGGCTACCATTGTGTTTATTGAAAACCCGATCATAAGGCTGAGAAAAAATAACTTCAGTTTCATAAATTTCTTTTTTGATTGAATAATACAACTCTAACTCATAAATGGTATTTTTGTTTAACTATTTTTATATTTTATTAAACATTTTGATTTTTTTAACATAATTGCATCCATTGAATCGTGCCAGGTGTGTACCAAGATTCTGGTCTAGCGGTTGCCCAACTACCCTCAAAAACATTTACTTGAACTGTTCTTTGTCTAGTCAAACATCTTAGAGCCTCTCTTGGCTTTTCTGGAATTATCAGCTTTCTTAGATTCCCTGACCGAAGTTGTTTGGCAATATTCTTAGCATCAATTTTATCAGTCTTCACGAAATTGTTTTTTGCTGGTCTGGGTATATTAGCTGGATTGACAACAAAAGTATCCCCTCCAAAAGAAATGAAGGTCCTCGCCGGTTCGTAACCGCAACACCCAACTTCGTACGCAATGCAAACTTCATATTTTGGATAATTCCTCTCCACGTAAGATTTAATCTTTTGAGTATAAGGTGGAAAAGTATGTCCTGACCCTTCCACTAAATCGGTGGTGAAATGTAATTTCCATGTTTTCTTGTGAATGTCTAATCCAATTAATAACTTGGGTGACATTGCAGTAACTTGTCTACTCATAATTATTGGAATTTTTGTTTGTATTCAAGTTACTGCTTGTACATGGATGCTATAGTTCATTACATCTAATTTTCCTTTCGGAAAATCCTTGCTGCTGAACAAAGGGTTTCTTTCTTTTTACTAACTTAATGCTCAACGCAACGAAACCATGCACGAACACGTAGTGGGCAATAAACTAAATTAGTATTACAAATTTTACATAATTTATTTCTTATGAAATTATTCATCTTAACTACTCTACTAAGTTGTTTTTCCATCAATCTTTTATTTAGCCAAGACAGAATTGTTGGTGCTACTTTTGTGACAAGATCTGAAGTTATTGCCCAAAATGGAATGGTTGCAACAAGTCATCCTTTAGCTACTCAAATTGGAATTGATATCCTCAAAAAAGGAGGTAATGCAATCGATGCTGCCATTGCAGCCAATGCGGCTTTAGGATTAATGGAACCTACCGGATGTGGTATCGGTGGTGATCTTTTTGCAATTGTGTGGGATGCGAAAACGAAAAAACTATATGGGCTTAATGCTAGCGGCCGATCACCAAAAAGTTTGACACTAGAATATTTTGAAAAACAGGGAATGAATAAAATTCCTTCCCATGGCCCGCTTCCTGTAAGTGTTCCCGGAGCTGTTGACGGCTGGTTTGAGTTGAATGGAAAATTTGGATCAATGGAAATGAGTGATATTTTAGGTCCTGCTATAGCCTATGCTGATAAAGGATTTCCCCTGACGGAATTAATTGGCAAGATGATACAGGTATCAATTCCAAGACATCAGAATGATGGTCGCGACAATATTGAAGACACTTATATTAAACAAAACAATGGTCGGCTGCCTGGAGAAGGTGAGATATACAAAAATCCTTACCTGGCGAATACGTATAAAAAAATTGCTGAGGGAGGTCGGGATGCATTTTACAAAGGCGAAATTGCAAAGACCATTGCGGATTTCATGCAGGCAAAAGGGGGGTTCTTGTCAGCAGCGGATTTGGCGGAGCATCGATCTGAATGGGTAGAACCGGTATCAGTCAATTATAGAGGTTATGACGTATGGGAACTCCCTCCAAATGGCCAGGGTATTGCTGCCTTACAGATGCTCCAAATTTTGGAAGGCTATGACTTTTCTGAAATTGAATTCGGTAGTCTTGAGCATCTTCATTTGTTTATAGAAGCCAAAAAGTTGGCTTACGAGGACAGAGCCAAATATTATG
>JAHEJC010000084.1 GCA_024639065.1 Lewinellaceae bacterium
GGTTATAACCATTTTGAATTATACAATACTGAAGTGATGTATGTGAATGGCTCATTCATCTTCGGAAGCAGAAAGTTTTATAATCGGATCATTATAGGTGCAACTAGTTATAACCAAAAATTTGCTTGGGGTTTGGGTTACGGCATAGGAACGAATATGCGTTTTTCTGATAAAAATTCATTGAATGTGGACCTCCAAACAATGCATGTAAATGTGGAAGGATGGAGTAAACATGTTAATTTCTTAAATACCATTTCATTTACCCTCACGACTAAAGTTTCGGATAGGGTAGATTTTTTCATAGGCCCATCCGTTAATCTATATATTAAAGACCAGACCAACTTATATGGCAACGAACCAGTGACCTCCCTTTTCTTACCAGATGTTTATCCTTTCTTTACCAAATACAATGGGAACCCTACAAATAATACTCTAATCAAGGGCTGGGTAGGATGGAAAGCAGGTTTTAGGATATAAGCGCTGAAATCACTGGGTGATACAATAGCACCCATAGCGCTTTACTTCCATAGATCAAAGGAACAAGCCTACCTATTGAAATTACAATAAACACATGTGTTTAGTACTGTCAGCGCTAATGGATACGATAATATAGTCTTTTCTAATGGTTCTTTTTTAAAAAAATGTTTCATCTGGATAGGGGTGTCATGGTATTAATATCATCTTATAATTAAAGATTGATTTCCTTTTTTTGGGATTTAAAAACCATACTAAACATGAAAAATCTAATTTATTTAACCCTGGCGTTTTTTTTATTGTCTACTGCATCCTGTATTGTAGATTTTGGTGATGGTCCTTTTCGATGTATTGACGGAAACGGCAATATCATCACTGCTGAGATTCCTTTGCCCCCTGTAAATGAGATAAAATTGGCAATTCCTGCAGATGTTACTATTGAACAAGGTGATGAGCAAAAGATTACTGTAGAAGGTGATGAGAACATTGTAGATCGATTGAAAACGAGAGTTAATGGTGGAGAATGGAAGATTGATACCGATCGATGCATTCGAAATATCGGCACGCTGAATATTCATATGGTAGTGAAAGACATGAAGAAGATATTTGTGTCTGGTTCCGGTAAAGTGACCAGCTCAAATATTATTCAGACGGACAAAATGGATTTGGATATTAGTGGATCCGGGGATATTGACGTAGGACTGGATGTGATTGATTTAGAGGTTGGGATATCCGGTAGCGGGAAAATGTTTGCCGAAGGAAAAACGGAATACGCTGATTACAAAATTTCAGGTTCAGGAGATGTACGGGCTTTTGAATTGGATTCCAGAAGAGCGGATGTCACGATTAGCGGTTCGGGATCCGTTGAAGTAACTGTGGAAGAACGATTGAAAGTAAGGATTTCCGGAAGTGGTGATGTTTATTTTCGAGGAGATCCGGAATTAGATATATCAGTATCCGGATCAGGCGACGTAGTGGATTCAAATTAAATAGAGGATTACTTTGAAGATTTTTCATCATTCAAAATAGAGATTTATAGCTTTTACAATAAATTTTAAATATTTAGAAGCCGCTAAATAAATATTTGGTGGCTTTTATTTTTTACGGAGCAGGAGCCGGCCACCTCCAAATTGTTTGATGATTTCGTAATTGGTTTCAAGTATTTTATAATCGCCTCCTTCAATATAATAATAATCATAGCGCCCGTCAGTTTCAATGGATTTTGAATAAACCAACGGCTCTAAGAACTTATAATTAAAATGGTTTTTATAAAAGTTTGCCGCAGGCATGAAAAGCCAGTTCACACCTAGTGATATTCTTTGGTTTTCTTTTTTATAGGCATTCATTTCAATCATCATTTCTCTAGTGTCTGCATCGTAATACCATTCTCTGGTACTCTTCATGTTATAAGTGCGAATTAAGTGATTGGAGAAAAACAAAATGACCACAAAGGTAACACCTGTTTTGAATTTACTATCGGCCATTTCACAAAGTAATAAGTAGGCACTTAACCCGATGAAAGGAATAAAGTGAATTGCTTTTCTATTGATCAAATATTGGGAACCCAAAATCCAATGTTGTAGCAACATAAATACGATCGAACCAAATAATAATAAGACTATAGAAAAGAAATAAATATTTTGACTCTTCGCGTAATCTTTGGATAACCGATAGACACTAACCACTAGAATCAGTCCAAAAAGTACTACGAGTAAACCGTTGAAAATGGGTAGGGTATTTATCCCGAAATAAGCTTCATGATACAAAGAATCTTTTAGTAAAGTGGTAAATGTATCAAGTAAGGAGGGCGCGCCCCAAAGGAACTCACCTTTGGTTTTAAGCGTATTGATTGGTAAGTAAAGTAACCAACTGAGTAGTGCAATCCAGATTGCGGGAATGCTCAGTAGTAGCCAGAGTTTAAACCTTTCAATCTTATTGGTTTGAAGGAAAGCAAAACTCAGCAAAATTAATAGGCTAAGTATACAGAGAGCGGGGTTTAAAGCTGTAAAATTACTAACCACCGCCAGAAATAACATAATGAAAATATAAATACTCCATTTAATATTGGCATGTTGAATAAACTTTAAGAGTCCATATAAACTGGCCATAATAAATCCGGTGAAAAGGCCATAACCTCGCGCCATGGAAAAAAAGTCCAGTAGGTATGGATTCATGTTGATAATACAAAACCCCGCAATCAATAGCCAGGTTTTTTTATTGGTGTTTAATAATATACCAATTGAACTGACTAGGTATATAGCATGAGCTAGCAAATTTGGTAATCGAATGGTAAATTCACTCACTCCAAAAATTGCGATTGACTTTTGGATCAGCCAGCTATTGAGCAAATGGTTGTTAGCTATTTCCCAACAACCCATATTCCAAAAGCAATTCCATATATCCATTTTCATGAACGCATTGACGGTATGCGCTTCATCATGGGTCATGGATAAAAGATGAGCTCTGAGACCCGTGTAGAGCAATAATGTAAGAGCTAATACAACTAGTACAAGACGTTGAACTTGGGATTTTGACATAGGTTGGGCCCTTACTCGATCACTATTTTTTCTACCTTACTAGGAATCCATACGCGCATTTCATTGTTCGTTCGATTCGCCCAGGTGTAATAAGGGATCGCGGTTATTTTTCTTTTCGTTTTTTGTATGTTGGTTCCTTGCTCGTCCGGGACATATTTTGGTAAGTCCGCTTGTAAGACAATTACCTGTTCATCCAAGATACTTGACTTGAGCAATTCAAAACTTACATCATGAGGTAGGATAACATCTTTGACTTGGCCAGCGTTATCGGATCCTTCAATACAATAAATTAATGGTCCGTATTGTATGGCATTTCGGTGATTGTTTTCCACTACTTCTGATCGACTAACTACCAACCTAGGCGCCATAGGTAAGCTAAGTTCGATAACATCATTTTGAGACCAGGTGCGATTTAAGATTGCATAACCATTTTCTGTCTTGAATTCAATGGATTTGTTATTAATCTTTATGGTCGGAAGATGCACATCTTGCTTTTTATAATGGTAAAGGTTGCCTGGAATCACTTCGTTCCTACTCCAGCCAGGGATACGAAGATGAATCTTGAAATCAGCACGTTGCTGCGGATTGACTGAAAGTGTGATTTTGTTATCCCAGGGATAAGTGGTAGTTATGTTAAGATCCACAGAGGTTCCTGCAATTGACTGAGTCGTCTTGCTACTAACGAACAAATTGACCCACATTGCACTTTTTCCTATTCCATAAATATAATTACCCAACGAGGCAATTAATCGGGAGATGTTGGAAGGACAACATGCGGTACCAAACCAATCCCGGCGACTGTGTTGACCACTGCTTTCTAAGGGGTTAGGATAAAAGAATTGTTTGCCGTTAAGTGATATTCCATCTAATGCAGAGTTATAAAGGCTACGTTCCAATACATCAATATACTTAGCATCTCCAGTCAACCAATTCATGCGTTGATTCCAGAATACCATACCAACTGATGCACAGGTTTCACAATAGGCTTCTTCATTTGGTAAGTCGTAATCAATTGAAAACCCTTCATTCCGGCCTGCTGATCCAATACCTCCGGTTACATAGGTATTGCGGTGCACTACATCTTCCCAAACGGTGAGCATGGTTCTTAAATATTCGGCATCTTCTGTGATAGTTGCCAGATCTGCAATACCAGTATACATATACATAGCTCTGACCGCGTGGCCAGAGATTTCAGTTTGTTCTTTTACTGGAAGCGCATCTTGGCAATAACCCGGGTCTTTCCAACGATCCCATATTCCACCGACTCCATGACCATGGCCTCTTTGGTCCAGAAACCATTCCGATAATTCCAAGTACTTTTCTTGTCCGGTTACCCGGTACAATTTGACCAGAGCCAGCTCAATTTCCTGATGACCTGCTACCCAGGGTTTGCCAGCTTGTTTCAGCGTTTTATCCATATGATCGGCCATCCGAATACCTACTTCTAACAACTTCCTCTTGCCAGTCGCCTGATAGTAAGCGATTCCTGCTTCAATCAAGTGGCCTGCGCAATAGGCTTCGTGGCGTTCCATATCGGTCCATCGATTTTCCAATCCTTCCAGGGTATAAAATGTATTGATGTAACCATCTGCTTGTTGGGCCGCGGCTATCTTGTCAATCCAATCATCCGCCTTGGTTTCCAGCTTTTTATCCGGAACACTATGCAGAGCGTAAGCCATAGCTTCTAGCGCTTTATAGACATCACTATCGTCGTAATATATTCCCTGGTGGGCTGCATCAGGATGTGCTGCAACATTTTCAAAATTCTTAATGCGCGGCGTTGCTTCCTCCGTCTGATAGATACAGACTCCCAATGCTTCAGTAGCAACATCAGATATCTTGGGTGACCAGAAATCGTCTTCTATAACGACATCAGCATAGTTCACCCCGAAGATTTTCTGAAATTGAGCAGATAAATTTCCGACCGCTATTAGAGCTAAAAGTGAACTCAAGACCTTCATCCTTAAACGATTCATTTTTTTCTTTTGATGTTTACTCTAAATGTAATATAAAAAAATAGAATTGTGAGATTAATCCAACGGGTCCTGAAAGGTAATATTAGGAGATAATATGATTGAGTATCATCAAAAAATTATTGTCCCTTAAAACTGCTGATTTACATTTTTACCTGAAGGGGAAATGCTATTTCTAGACATTTTTTTAAAAAATTTTTCTGATGAGTCGGGAATTATTACCATCCCGGCCTGCTCAGAATAATATTATATTTGAAAAAAATAATGTCTATAGTGCAGTCTTAGCCAATTAGGTTATAGCTGTGTTGGCTTCTAATATGAATGAGCATAAATATTCAAAACTGACATTAATAGCCATTTATTTAATTTGGTGTTTGTCGTTTGGGTTTTATAAGATGTGGACGGAAGGGGCTAAAGGTGGAGATCCGTTAGGTTATTATATGTACTTGCCTGCCTCCTTCATATATGGTGACCTCAGCGATCTTTCAAAAACCAGAGAGGCCTTAAGTATACAGCTGAACCGAACGGTTGCAAAAACGTATTTGAAGATACGGACATTGAGTACTAATTCCCGGGTTACAAAAAACTGCATAAAATTTAGCCGTTTAGTCCAACCTTAAAAGATCATTCACTCCGATTGGTCTTCGAACATTAAATCCTTCCGCATACTTTACCCCGATATATCTACCAAATATTTTGTCGGAAGCTTGCACATATTCCAAGAATTCTTTGCTCGAAATGGGTGATTCAGGTTCTTTGGAATTAGGATCGTAGAATTGACTTTTAAACGCGCGTATGGATTGCATCTTTTTCTCGGCAAAAGGGGTAATGTCGACAACCAGATCCGGATGCAGTAAATTGTCCTGAATATAGTGGAAAACAGTTTTAGGTCGCCATTTGGGTTGAATAACTCCATTTTGCTTTGTTTCTACTTTAAGCAGTCCAGCAATAAAAATAGCTCTTCGCACCAGCTCTGCAGCTCGACCATGATCAGGGTGTCGATCTTTCAATGCGTTGGCTATGACGATCGATGGTTGATATTGACGAATTGATCGTACAATGGGAAATATTGTGGACTCATTAATCTCGAAAAATCCATCTTTCAAACCTAGATTTTCCCGGAAGGTAAGCCCAAGGATTTTAGCTGAATTGGCAGCTTCTTGTAATCTGATTTCGGCAGTCCCTCTAGTGCCTAGTTCACCCTGAGTCAAATCTATAATACCTACCGTATACCCCTGATCCACGTGTTTTAATACCGTACCACTTGCACTTAGTTCAATATCATCGGGATGTACGCTGATACCAAGAATGTCAACTTTCATTCAATAATTTTTCGATTTGCCGAATTATTTTCTTTGAAGTGGGTTTGGTGAAGGTAAAAAAGTAATCGACAAGATTTCCCTCCCGGTCTATTAAATACTTGTGAAAATTCCATTTAGGCTTAGCGTAAAATTTACCGTTTTCATCTTTGGAAGATAGGTATTTGTAAAGTGGATGGGCTTTTCTACCGATTACGTTTATTTTGTCGAATACTGGAAAAGTGGTTCGATATTCTAAAGAACAAAATTCTTGAATAGCTTCTCCTTCCAGAGGCTCTTGATCTCCAAAATCGTTGGATGGAAATGCCAGAATTTCCAAACCCTGTTCCTTATAGGCTTCATATAATTTTTGAAGACCGGTTAACTGAGGAGTGTATCCGCACCTGGAAGCTGTATTCACAATTAGGAGTACTTTTCCTTTATAGGTATCGAGGGATATTTCTTGCCCATCAATTTCGGTTACTTTAAAGTCGTATATATTCTTTTTCATAACTATAAAACAGGTAAGAATGGTGAATGTTCTAGTAAAACCACTAATCAGATTAATATTTTACATTAGGTGTAATCTCATTAAAAAAAAGGAGTCACTCCAAACTGAATGACTCCAAAATCTTATGAATATTTCTAGATTTCAAAACTATTCACCAAAGGTGTAACTTACACCCAACATGATCATATCGGTAGTCATTTCATAGGAAACCTCGCTGTTGGGCACTTTGCCCAACCGATCAGTCTCTGAGATTAACAATGGATTAAGTATCGGGCCGGAAGTTGGATCACCACTCATTCCATGATGGTAGGTCATGTTGAGTGCAAATTGGTCACTTATTCCATAACCTATTCCAAACTGAAATGCATTTTTAATGATTGCAGTTGCTGGAGTGGAGAAAAATACCAAATCTTCTTGAATTGGATTGGTACTAAACGTATAGCCTACTCTCAATGGTACATTTTGGATTCCTCTAAATTGGATTCCTGCAGAGATAATGGATATGCTTTTCCATCCAAATCCAGCCACCGAAGCTGTCTGGGTCCAACCACTCTTTTCGAATCCATTGGTATGCGCATAATCCACATAACGGTAATCGAGTGCCAGGTCAATTATTTTGTGAGAATAACCTAATCCGGCTGAATAAATAGCCGGATAATCCATCCTAAATAGAACATTTGGCGCGCTGGAGTTATCCAGATAATTATTCTCAAAATCAAAATCAGAGAAGAACTGGGGAGATTTGTAAGCGGCTCCAATCTTAAAGCCAAAGTTCGTATGGTAAAATATTCCTACTTGGCCACCAAAACCAATAGCGGATGTTTGATCACTAACCGGATAGCCTAATGTTGGACTAGGAGAAGCTAGTGGAATTGGTGCTAGCTCCAGGGCTGCATAATTGATGGTTGGGGAAAGGCCAATGCTCAAGTTTTCGGTTATTTCATATGCATAACTAAGACCTACTTGCAATAGTAGATAGTTAGATTCTAAATGCCCGAACCCACCAGCGCTCTGAGGCATATTTATTGGATTGGTCATGCTTTCAGGGAAAGTTACCCCAAAACCACTGATTCCAAACGCAGATGCTCCAAAAGTATGTTTACTATCTTCTTTACCGAAAACCATAGCTAAAGCGGGCAGGACCGAAACACCCCGATCATCTTCTGTTACCCCCGAAAAAGGTCCTTGTGGTGTAGGAACGGTGGAAGATAATTCCGGAGAAGAAAAAAATAATCCTGCATTTACGGATAAAACATTTCGATCGAAAACTGTAATCCCAGCTGGGTTCCACTGTAGAGCCCCATTAATGTCAATGGGTTGAGCAGTGGAAGCACCTCCCATAGACATATTAACCGCTCCAATACCTTGCATAATATGACCGGCCTGTGCCCATAAAGCAGTGCCTAATGCAATAAAAACTAAATTTAGGATGTACTTTCTCATGATAATTATGGTTTACTTAATTAATACTGATTCTTCTTATCTCCGCAAAGGTACTATTGCACGTTTTTTTAACAGCTGATTTTAATCAGCCTAAAAGTTAATTATTGTCATCAAAACAACCTTGAAATTGATACGATTGAAACAAATAATTCTTTCCAAAACTTTCGCTTGATCATTGTTCTAACGGATCACTTGATATCAATCAACTTTTTACTTGATAGGCGTCATTGCAATTGATATCAGGTCCTATCAATTTTGTACCATGAGCTCACGAATTGGTCCCAAGAGAAGAAAGAAAAATGGGCCCTGTGAGATTTTGGTTTTTGAATAATCCGGATTTTGAATCAGGGCTTCACCTGAAAATAGAAAGCCTGAACAGAATCCGGATTTATAAAATTTTTTCTTAATAACTTTAAGCATTTTGGGCAAGTTGCCTTTAAGCTTTAGAAAATGAGCAAGTGATACCATTGACCTTAAATTGGTAAGGTCAACAGGGTGAATGGATGAATTATGAATATTCAACCATTCAACTTATAAAGCTTGCAAAGATGAACACACCCCTTTTAATTAAACTGGTCCTAAGTTTGGTATTTGCCTTAACTTTAGTAAGTCCCAGAGACACTGCGGACGTTCTTTCCGGCAGAGTATATCAGGGAGACAAAGAAACAGAGCCTCCTGTTTCAACTGCCATCTCTGGAGTGACCGTTAAACTGTTTGGCTCAAATAATTCCAACAATTTAGGTATCGAAATAGGAACGACAACAACAGATGTAACCGGTTGGTATGGCCTGACTGCAGAAGTGGGTTATGAATTTTATACGATTGTTGAAACAGACCCTCCTGGATTGATATCGGATGGAGCTAAATCGGAGGGTGGTACGGTGATTAATGACAACCGAATCCGCTACAGTACCGTAAGTGCACCTTTATCAGATCAAATCCTAACGGGCAATAAATTTTGGGATAAACAGGAGTCACAATCCAATAACCCGCCTATAGCGGATGCGAATGGACCCTACACAGGACCCGTTGGTCAACCAATTACACTGGATGGATCTGGAAGTTTCGACCCTGATCCAGGAGATATGATAGTTAGCTACGAATGGGATACAGACAATGATGGTCAGTACGATGATGTGACAGGGATCATGCCCCAATATACTTGGAATAGTGTGGGAACCTTTACTATCAGTTTACGCGTGACCGATACCCATGGAGCAACCAGTACTACTCAGGGAATAGTAATAATCACTGAAGCCGAGCCAGAGACCGGTACGATTATTATCGAGAAACAAACGGAACCTAGTAGTACTAAGGAGATGTTCAGTTTTAGTGGTGATCTTGCTGGTAGTCTTTCCGATGGTACACAATTCAGTATCTCCAACCTTGGACCAGGAACCTATACTTCTCAGGAAATAGTAAAAACTGGCTGGATCCTGGCCGATATTATTCTCGATGACGATAACAGCTCAGGCGATGTTAATACAGCAACGGCTACCTTCCAGCTTGAAGCAGGGGAAACCGTAAAAGCGGTCTTTATAAATATTGCGGTTGCCGAAGATGAATATGATTTTGGTGATGCCCCAGATCCTACTTATCCAACTTTATTAGTTAATAATGGGGCGCGGCATCGCATAAATCCTGATGTATATTTGGGCACTAGAGTCGACGCAGAGCCAGATGGTATCCCAAATTCAACAGCTGAAGGAGATGATAATGATGGACAGGATGATGAAGATGGTGTCGTCATTAAAACATCTCTTAAAACCGGGAATAGTACGACTGTGGAGGTAACTGCTTCTACTTCAGGATTCTTAAATGCCTGGATAGATTATAATCAAAATGGTAATTGGAGTGAAGCCGACGAACACATGTTTATCAACACATCACTAAACGCAGGACTAAACAATCTAACCTTAAATGTACCCAGGGATGCCATTACCGGAACGACTATCGTCCGTTTCAGGTTTAGTTTGGCCCAGGGCTTGAGCTTTGAAGGAGAGGCCGATGATGGAGAGGTGGAGGATTATCTGGTTGAAATTGATGAGGGAGAACAAGGAGCAGGTGTCGGTGACCTGGTATGGCATGATCTGAATCAAAACGGTTTACAAGAACAAGGTGAGCCTGGTCTTGATAATGTTCAAGTCTCATTGCTTGATCAATCAGGATCCATAATTGCAGTGGGATCTACCAATTCTTCCGGAGTTTATGGCTTTGGCAATTTGATGTCTGGAACATACCAATTACGTTTCGATTTAAAAACAGGTTATGTATTTAGTCCAGCGGACCAAGGGAATGATGAAACCAAAGATAGTGACGCACAACCTGGAACGGGAGAAACAGCTCAATTCGTATTATCTGCAAGAGATCAAATATTGGATTTTGATGCGGGCATGTACCTGGGAATTGATTATGATTTTGGTGATGCGCCCGATCCCACCTATCCTACATTACTAGCTAGCAATGGGGCTCGACATCAGATTAAGCCTAATGTATTTCTCGGTAATATAGTAGACGCAGATTCTGATGGTCATCCTGATAACAATTCGTGGGGTGACGATATTGATGGCACCGACGATGAGGATGGCATCGGATGGTCCTGGAGTTTTGCGCCAGGAGAAATAGCAACTTTGAATTCAGTAGCTTCACAAAATGGGTATTTAAATGCATGGATAGATTTTAATAATGATGGAGACTGGGCTGATGGAGGTGAGCAGATTTTTACAGACGCACCTCTTTCAGCCGGTATAAACAACTCAAATTTCAATGTCCCATCCAGTGCAGAGATTGGGTTAGCATTTGGACGATTCCGATTCAGCTCACAAACAGGACTGTCTTATGATGGGATTGCTGAAGATGGTGAGATAGAGGATCACGTCGTCGTGATTGATGATCTAGATTATGGTGACGCACCATCTCCATATCCCACACTGAGGGCTGATAATGGAGCACGGCACATTAATGATGGTGGTTATCATTTGGGTAACACCATAGACTCTGAAACGGACGGTTTTCCTGACGTTAAAGCATTAGGTGATGATAACGACGGAAATGACGACGAAGATGGTGTAGTATTCACCTCACTATTGCCTCCAGGGACCACTGCAACCTTAACCGTTGATAATTCCATGATAATTTCAGCAACTACGGTGTTAAATGCCTGGATCGATTTTAATATCGATGGTGATTGGGCGGATGCTGGTGAACAGATATTTACCGATCATCTGCTGTTCTTTCCTAGTACTCATAGCTTAAGCTTTAATATTCCAGTGGGAGCATCTCCAGGAACTACTTTTGCAAGATTTCGTTTGAGTGAAGAAACCGGCATATCTTTCGATGGTTTGGCCCACAATGGTGAGGTAGAGGACTACCAGATTACGATCAATGAAGTGAGTGATGAGAATTATGATTTTGGGGATGCTCCAGATCCAACCTATCCTACTTTGATACAAAGTAATGGAGCACGTCACTTAATTAAACCAAACTATCATTTGGGCTTAGCCGTCGATGGCGAATTGAACGGAAATACATCGAGTATCTCAGATGGAGATGATATGGATGGACAGGATGATGAAGATGGTGTCACCATGTCACCTTTTATCGCACCTGGTCAAACCGTTCCTGTAAACATTGTAGCTTCCGATTCGGGAGTAATCAACGCCTGGCTGGATTTCAACATCAATGGCAGTTGGGCTGATCCGGGAGATCAAATAATTGCTGCTCAACCCGTAGTACCCGGTTTAAATACATTTACGATCAATATACCCACTAACAATATCACCACAGGACTTTCCCATACCCGTTTTAGATTTAGTTCTGTTCGAAACTTGAGTTATGACGGCCTGGCCCCGGATGGAGAAGTAGAAGATTATCCAGTAATAATCAAGGAGTTCGGAGACGAGGGCTCTTTGGTCCTGGTCAAGGAAGCTGTACCTAAGGATAATACAAAATTTGACTTATGTTGGAACTTTAGCAACCCTAGTTTCAACGGATTTGTCTGCATTAACCATTATGATCCTTTGAGCAATTCATTGAAAATTTTTAATCCCAGTGATCTCACCAGGGTCTATGAAAAAATGCCCAGTGGCTGGATACTCGATGATATTCAAATTACGGGTGACCTTGACAATGGTTCAACTATAGACAAGCTGACGGAATCGGTGGATCTGGATTTTGATCAGGGAGAAAATATAGTCATTACTTTTAAGAACAAAAAAATAGGAGATGAAGAAGCTTATGATTTTGGGGATGCTCCGGATCCTACCTATCCGACATTATCTGCGAGCAATGGTGCACGGCACATCATCAAACCAGGATATTATTTGGGTGGATCGGTTGATGCTGATCCGGATGGGTTACCTTCAGTCTTGGCTGATGGTGATGATACGAATCCGGCCGGTGGACAGGATGATGAAGACGGTGTCACCATGTCACCTTTTATCGCACCTGGTCAATTAGTTCCTATTTCAGTTTTTGTGCCCGATTCAGGATTCCTTAAGGCCTGGATTGATTTTAATATTGATGGAGATTGGGCAGACGCAGGAGAAGAAATCATTTCCGTTAGGCCATTTGTAGGACTTAATCCATTTATAATCAATGTGCCCAGTACCAATATTACTCCAGGAATAACCTACGCCCGATTTCGTTTTAGTTCCACGCCGAATATGAGTTATGATGGGTTAGCACCCGATGGAGAAGTAGAAGATTATGTTGTAGAAATCAAAGCCGAAGGAGATGATGGCTCTGTGGTGGTTATCAAAGAAGCCCATCCACCAGACAATACACCATTTATGATTTGTGAGCAATTCAGTACTGGATTTTTTAATATTCTTTGCACCCCATTAAGAGATCCGCAGAATAACAAAATAACGATCCTAAATCCGAAAAATCTGATCGA
Source organism: Lewinellaceae bacterium (assembly GCA_024639065.1). GTDB lineage: Bacteria > Bacteroidota > Bacteroidia > Chitinophagales > Saprospiraceae > JAHEJC01. Next base: position 13,134 of record JAHEJC010000084.1, read on the forward strand.
TGTTTCGGAAGCAAGCCTACCCCAATGGACACTGGATAACATAACCATAACCGGGGATCTGGATAACGGGTCAATCATTAATAAAACCACCCGAAATGTACAAGTAGACTTTGATCCTGGAGAGGATATAGTTATCAAGTTTATCAACAGAAAAGTTGAAGAAGATGAGTTATTTGATTATGGTGATGCTCCTGATCCTACTTATCCCACCTTATTGGTTAATAATGGCGCCCGCCACAAAATAAAACCAGGTTTTTACTTAGGTAGCACTGTTGATTCCGAAACGGAGGGTCAACCTACATCTATCGCTGACGGGGATAACAAAAACACCCTGTTTGCAGGTTCCTCCTTCCCTCCTGGAGATGAAGATGGCGTTTTGTTACCTCCGATCATCAATGCGGGTCAGTCTATCCCGATAAGCTTGATAGCTTCTGACTCAGGCGTAGTCAATGCTTGGCTGGACTTTAACCTGGATGGAGACTGGAGCGATCCGGGCGAACATATCATTCCAACCATTCCGGTCGTACCAGGCATTAATGCCTTTACTTTTAATGTACCCAATAACGCGAATAAAGGTCAATCTTTCGCTCGTTTTCGCTTGAGCTCGGTGCGTAACATTAGTTATGATGGACCAGCCCCTGATGGTGAAGTAGAAGATTATGCCATTGCTATTCAGCAGGGTGATGGTGGTAATATTACCATTATCAAGGAAGCAATGCCTCCGGATAATACGCCGTTTTGGATTACTACCTTATATGGTATTCATGGCGGAGCAGCGCCTTACCGCGATCCGTTGGCTAATATTGCAACCATAACGAATGGACCCGTCGGAATTTATCACCTGGGAGAAAGTGTACCCTTCGGGTGGACCCTCAATGACATTATGATCACCGGAGACACAGATAATGGGTCAACAATTAACTTGGGTAGTGGTTCCGCTCAAATAGATTTGGATGCAGGAGAGAACATTACCGTAGTCTTTAAAAATATGAAAACCACCACTACAGATTTATACGATTTTGGTGATGCACCTTCACCGTATCCAACCCTATTATCAGATGGAGGCGCTTACCACCTGGTAGACCCTAATTTCAACTTAGGTCCACTTATTGATGCGGAAAATGATGGAATACCTGATCCCAGCGCACAAGGTGATGACCAGGATCATCTGGACGACGAAGGCGAAATGATTTATATGCCTGGATTTCTGTTTTATCCTAAAAGCATCTTGAAGATCCAAGGACAACAAACGGTAATGATATTAGTTGCCGTGGATCGAGAGCAGGACGGAAGCTGGAATAATAATGAGTTTGTGTATCTCATCCATAATGCCACCCCATCTCCTGCGGTTATTGATTTTCAAAAAATCAATTGGCCCATCACCTTAACTCCAGGTATTTACAACGTACGGTGGAGAGTATATCGCGACCTAAATTATAAAGCGAGTACAACAGGATTTGGAGGTGTTGGTGAAGTAGAAGATTGTCAGTTTGTTGTAACCGGAGATGAAACCGTGACCTATGATTATGGTGATGCACCGTTACCCTACCCAACCAAAGAAAGTGATTCTCGGGTTAACGATTATGGATGGCGCCATCCTGTCGTCTCAGGGATCCATCTGGGAGACACTATAGATGCTGATGATGATGGACGACCTGATCCAGCAGCATTGGGTGATGATATCGTTGGCCTCGACGATGAGGATGGTATTGATTTCTCCTTACCATTTTTAGTAAATCAACCCGTTGAACTAGGCATAACCACTTCGGTAAAAGGGTACATCAATGGATACATTGATCTTAACCATGATGGTGATTGGACTGACCCAGGTGAAAGAATGTTTAACGAAAAACCCGTGACCAAAGGACTCAATCAATTGACTTATAGCCTACCTTCATATGCAGTACCGGGGCCTACCTTTATGCGCTTCCGCTTCTCCACCCATAAATTATATCGATCCCTTTCTGATCAAGAGGTATACCTGGCCATCGATGGTGAAGTGGAAGACTATGAAGTTTTTATTGAAGGTGCTGGTCCGCCGTTCAAATGGATGCAGTCTCCATTGCTCCAAGAAAATCATGAACTGGCTTATACACCTTATTTTAACGGCTGGGGTGTACCGTCGGTATATGCCGCTACGTTGATCGCCGATGACTGGTTTTGCCAATCAGCTCGTCCTGTCATTGAAGTGCATTGGTGGGGATCCTATGCGGAATGGGATAAACCGATTCCACCTGAACAAGCTCCTGATGCCTTCCATATTGGTATTTGGACTGATGTTCCCACGGGAGTCGATACCCCTTGGAGCCATCCGGGCACCATGATATGGGAGTGGACCGTGCCAAGGGACATGCTTGACGAGCGGCTTGTCGGTGACCTCTTTCATCCAGAATACATGACCACACCCGACTCTTGTTTCCAATACGATTTCTTAATTTCTGAGGATCAATGGTTTTATCAGGAGAGAGATTCTACTATTTACTGGTTGAGTATAGGCGCTATGTATGAAGAAAAACCGGACTCCTTTATATGGAGCTGGAATACGCGTAGACATTATTTTCATGATGACGCAGTGTATATTTATGACCAGGATGCACCCGTACTTGGAGATGCCGCAATAAATACCTTGCCCATAAAATCCAGATGGGATATGGCTTTTGTATTAAACACCGATGAGCCGGTATTGGCATTTGATTTTGGGGATGCACCGGATGGACCTTATCCCACATTCTATGGACAAAATGGAGCCCATCATGTTTATGATTCCCGAGTTTATTTAGGCGACCGAATTGATGTCGACACGGATGGACAACCTGATGGAGACGCTACCGGCGATGACCTGGACGGTACAGATGATGATGATGGCGTATTCTTTAAGTCCCCATTGCAGCCTGGTCAGAACGTTGATTTAGATGTCAAGGCATCGGTGACTGGATATCTTAATGCCTGGGCCGATTTCAATAATAACGGACAATGGTTAGATCCGAATGAACAAATATTTATTGATCAACAACTGATCCCAGGAATCAATCCATTATCATTTCAAATGCCGGATAATGCTCTAGCTGCCCCTAGTTTTATGCGATTCCGGTTTAGTACAGAATCCAACTTGCCAATGGATGGAGTAGCCATTGATGGAGAAGTTGAAGACTATTTTGTTGATGTTAATCCAGTGGCAGTCAACAAATCAGATGACAAATTAATAAAGTTTATGCTCAAGCAAAATTATCCCAATCCTTTTAGTTCCTTTACTGCAATTGAGTACCAAATTCCAGAGAATATGATGGTTCGATTAGCTATTTATAATCTTTATGGTCAGGAAGTTGTGGTGCTGGTCAATGAGCAACAATCAGCAGGTAGTTATCTAATCCCTTGGAATGGAAATAATTATCAGGGCAAGCCTCTAGATTCTGGAATGTATATTTTGAAGATTGAAGCAGACAATTTCACCGCTTCGAGAAAACTTTTGCATATGGACTAGATATTGCTTATTCGAAAGCTGATAGCACTAGGCTAAATAAGTTTTCAAAGTTGACTATTGTTCCAAAAGCTAAAAATCGTGGTCAACACCGTATCCACAAACATTTCTGGTACATCATGTCCCATCCCTTCTACCCACAATGTTTGAGCATCAATGATCAACTCTGCAGTTTTTTGTCCGTGAACAAATGGCATGAGCGGGTCTGAGGTACCATGAATAACCAGTGCTGGACACCGCAACTTACCCAAGGGATGGTAACGAGACCCAGCAGCTGCGGTTGCAGCTGACTGTTGTTGAGTAGACTTGGGATTATATCCATTACGATTTCTTAAATTATACAATACTTCTTCCGCAATTCCTTTTACATCGATTTCATAGGCCTGATCGCCCATTAGCAAGCTTCTGGCAGCAACATGTAGCTTGATGATATTACTTTCAGCAGGTATTATTCCGTAACGAAGGGCTAGCTTAATGAACTCCTTCATGATGTCCATAGAAATACCAGGAAGGTCAGGATCCTCCACATAGGCAGAAGACATGATTGAAGTAAGGCTGAGTATTCGCTCTGGGTAATTAATGGCAGTTTGCTGAGCAATCATTCCGCCAAGGGATACACCTAATACGTGAAATTGATTTACGCCCAATGTATCCATAATAATTACACCATCAGCTGCCATATCATTTAATGTATAGGCACCGTCTCCCTGCCAGTCTTTAATCCAATCAGACATACCTGTGCCTCGATTGTCAAAACGGACTACCCGATAACCTTCTTTGATAATTGGTTGAAAAAAATGTTCAGGCCAGGCCAACGCATCGCTCCCAATACCCATGAATAATAGGATTGTCTCTTTTACTGAGTCAAGGGGGTCCATGCTTTCATACCAGATATTTACTCCTTGGTTTTTAATATAACCTGACTTCCCGGTGATCAATTCAGGAATGCGTGAGGTCATAACTTGGTCAATCGTCTCATTTGTATTTGGTGGAAGGGGAGGTGTAGTGGTATAAATATATATTGAAGCAGCTATAAATATCAGAAAGATCACTGCGATTAAGTAGATAAGCAGTCGGAGTAAAATTCGCTTCATTATACAAGATAATGCTGAAACTGCACTAATCCTTGTGAAAAGGAAGAATTCTGATTGCAGTATAAAAATTACTTTATTGATGATTAGGTATTAAGAAATTAATGTAGGTACAGAAAATATTATATTCGTTTCATGATCCAAGTTGAAAATCTTTCTATGACTTATCCTGGGGCCTCTGCTCCAGCCGTGCATAATATTAACTTCTCAATTGTCAAAGGAGAAATATTTGGTTTTTTAGGTCCGAGTGGAGCTGGTAAAACAACTACTCAAAAAATCTTATATAAATTGTTGCCAGCTTATTCTGGGAAAGCCTACATAGAACAGGTTGAATTGGGCCAATGGGATATCGATATCTATGAAAAAATAGGGGTGTGCTTTGAATTACCTAACCATTACTTGAAGTTAAGCGCCCTGGAAAATTTGCATTTCTTTAGTTCATTTTACAAATCCTCCTATAAAGAGCCTCTCGAATTATTAGACTGGGTGGGTTTGAAACAAGAAGCTAACCAGCGCGTGAGTGAATTCTCTAAAGGAATGAAAATGAGACTCAACTTTATACGATCTATACTACACAATCCGGATATTTTATTTCTGGATGAGCCTACGTCCGGTCTGGATCCCAATAATGCGATGCGCATAAAAGAAATTATCCTTCAGCTAAAAGAAGAAGGAAAGACCATTTTTATAACCACCCACTTGATGCATGACGCCGACGTGCTGTGTGATAGAGTGGCCTTCATTGTCAATGGAGAGATTAAGGCTATGGATACTCCGTCAAATTTGAAGCAGGTATATAGTAAAAATGCTGTGGAAGTGAAATTCCAGGGTGATCATAATGTGCATCTGTACTCATTACCTGATTTAGGTAAAAATTCAGATTTTTTGGATAAGTTGAAAAAAAATACAATAGAAACGATTCATTCGAAAGAAGCAACACTTGAAGAAATATTTATTGAAGTAACTGGGAAGAGTTTACAATGAGGCAACTTCTGCAATTATTAAAATGGGATTTTATTTTATTGACCAGGAATCAAATAATTTTGATATCTGTAATAGTCACTATTTTATATATTGGAATCTTTCAGGCAATCAAGGGAATTGAGGAGGTAGATAAAGTATTGGTGCTGATCATATTTAATGACCCTGCTTTACTAGGATTTATTTTTATTGGCGTAGGTGTACTATTGGAAAAAAATGAGCATACCCTTCAAGCATTAGTGGTTTCTCCTCTCAAAGAAGTAAATTATATCTTGTCAAAAATAATTGCATTATCCCTCATATCATTAGGATGTTGTGTGGTAATGGCACTAGCGGCCAAAGGACCTAATTTTCATTGGATCCATTTTGTCGCTGCTTCAATAGGAACCACCTCTTTATTTGGATTTGTTGGCTTTATCTTGATTTCAAACGTCCATTCCGTCAATGAATTTATTTTGAAATCTGCTTTACTGTTTATAATTATGGGGCTTCCTTTTTTAGGCTATTTTGAGGTGATGGACCGGGTGTATTTCTTACTTTTTCCTGCCCAGGCTTCGATCGATTTATTTAATGCTTCATTCGTTCAAACATCCTTGATTCAATTATCATATGGTTATATGGGTTTATTGATCTGGAATGTAATTGGTTTTCGTTTGGCCTTGCGGGCATTCAGAAAAAATATCAAACGGTAGCTAATGAGGAAGCTTGGTTTTTTTGCAATACAGGAGTTTAAGCAAATCTTTCGAGACCGGATGCTACTCCTTTTTTTCTTTTTTCCCATATTTCAATTCTGTTTATTAAAATATGGAGTACCTCTGCTTGCTACACAGTTTCCTATAGTTGTGGAATACTATGCTTATATCAATATGTTCGGCGCCATGCAAGTAGCCATTATGTTTGGTATAATCACCTCTTTTATTTTACTGGATGAAAAAGATGAACAGCTTATTAATGTCATTAGGGTGTTACCGCTTAAATGGAGTACATTCATTATAAACAAATTGTTTGTTCTATCCATGTTTACGATGGTGGGTGCATGGATTATGCTTCAATATACCGGCTTGGGATCAGTTGATCCTATGGTTGCGCTGTTGTTAAGTATTCAGTTCGGATTGTTAGTCGCCATCATTACTTTGAGTATGGGTGTGCTCGCTGCTAACAAGGTCCAGGGTATGGCCTATTTTAAAGGGATAAATCTGATTTTGATTATCCCGGTAATTGCGTTCTTTTTAGGTCCGATTGTGAAATACTTTTGTGCTCCAATTCCCATATTTTGGACTTTTCATGCTTATTTATTAGCGGTTGATCATCAAACTATATGGCTAGAGTTGGCCATTGGATTTTTGGTCTATGGATTAGTCATTTATTTATTAGCCCTTCAATTTAGACGAGTAGTGTGGAATGGAGTTA
>JAHEJC010000423.1 GCA_024639065.1 Lewinellaceae bacterium
TGAAATGCACTATTTAGTAACTTTGGACAAGATTTTGATGCACAGTTAATGGCAAAATGAATTCTAGGCTCATCAAATTCTTTTCTCAAAATTCCGTGTTCGATTGTAGTTAAATCCATTTCCTTAAATCCAATCTTAATAAATTTAATATCCCAAACCGAATTAACAAAAGCAATGCCTTTTTTAATGTCTTTGATTGAAGAAATTGGATAATGGTTTAATATTAGCTTAACCGTAAACGCATTATAAGCATTAATCCAGTAGGCTAGTTTATCCGCCTCCGTCCATTCAGGTCCATTTGGAGGATGTTCTGAAACTTGCGTTAAGTATTCATCCAGCAGTTTTTCATCTTTTTTAAAAGCAGCATAATCCACCCAACCATCTGCTTGGACATGCTTTTGAAGTAGTCCATCCCAGGCTTCGTGATGAATCACTTCAGATTGAATTACAAAAGTAGGAGCCTTGCATGAAGGTGCCATTAAGTATAAGCAAAATGCGAGTAGACAAGTTTTGAGCTGCACCATAATGATATTTACTTTTAAAATCCAAACAAATTTTTATTCAATGGACTAAACAAATTAATTTGATTTATAATGCCAAGAACAGATCCTAATATTGTCTCCGCTTCGACGCTTCCACCTGATTTCTCTTTTGATGCCGAAATCTTCGAAAAATCCAGGGAGAATATCTTTGCGCGGTCCTGCATTGGATTTGACATGTTGACCTGGTTCTCTTAAAAGCTTTGATCTATTCTTTTCAATACATAGAAAAATAATTTGGAAGAATCTTAGTCCTTACCTATGATGAAAAAGCACACTCAGATGTTTAAACAACTTATGCTCCTATAGAGGCCTTATACTTAACCAGAATCCTGCGATCACCATGACAATGACTTGTAAAAAACCATGCAATGTAAAGACTAGTCAATAAAGTCCATTGACAACATCCATTGATGAACTAGCTCAGGCCAAGCACTTTCATAGCTTCCTTCCTTTCCCATTGAGAAACCATGACCACCTGTAGGAAATAAATGCATCGCAACGGGCACTTCGTTTTTTATTAAAGCTTGGTAATAACTTATACTGTGCTCAACCAATACTCCTGTGTCGTCAGCTGCATGTATTAGGATCGCAGGAGGGGTATCAGCGGTAACTTGTTTTTCATTTGAGAAATGATCTCGCTGTTCAATTGATGGATGGTCACCCATTAAATTTTTGCAGGACCCCTGATGGGCAAATGCTGGATTGCAGGAAATTACAGGATAAACCAAAATTGAAAAATCCGGCCGGCAACTGATATTTTCAATCCCATATTTTTCCTCCGGATTACCAGTATCAAAATGAGTGCTCAATGTTGATGCCAAATGGCCTCCTGCGGAAAAACCCATAATTCCGATCTGGCCAGAGTCAATTGCAAATTCAGTGGCTCTGTGACGTACGATGCGCATCGCCTGCTGTGCATCCGTTAAGGCTACTTTGTCTCGACATTGTTCATTTTCCCAATGCGGCAAGCGATACTTAAGCACAAAAGCCGTGACACCTATTGAGTTAAACCATTGAGCAATAGAAGTGCCTTCCCAGTCCCAAGCTAAGATGGTATAACCACCACCAGGACATATAATCACAGCTGTACCATTGACCTTATCAGCAGGTGGACGGAATATGGTCATAGAGGGAGTATGTACTTTCCGGATAATACGACCAACATCCCGCTCCTCAATTTCTTCTTGCAAAGTGCTTTCACAAGGGATAGTTTGATCCCACAACAAAACCTCTTTATTTTGTGCTAATAGGATTATGGTTGTCACTAGAAACATACAGAGTGAAATGGCGTATTTTCTGAATAGGTACATTTGATTGAGTTTATTTATGATCAGATTGATTTTCATTCATTTTTTTTCGATGATCACCGATTGGTCGCATTAAACCTTCTTGAGATACGGATGCTACCAAATGGCCGGTTTGATCAAAGATGTGACCTGTACAAAAACCTCGGGCATTGGAAGCACTTGGACTTTCAACCTGATATAACAACCATTCACGAATATCAAATGGTCGGTGAAACCACATAGCATGGTCCAGGCTAGCCAATATCATTTCCGGGTCAGGAAAAGCGGTTCGATGTGGGAGTAGAGCAGTACTTAATAAATTAAAATCTGAGGCATATGCCAAAGCACATTTGTGAAACTCCTGATCATTTGGTAAACCTTCAACTGCTCTAAACCAAACATCACGACGAGGTTCTCTTTTAGTACTGAAATAGGGGATATTTTCAGGCTCGACACGAATTTCAACAGGCCATTCTTTATCCATAAATCGCTGCATATTTTCAGGGGCAAACTCTGCAAACTTCTTTTTTACAATGTCCATACTGATCATCTGATCATATCCGATAGCTTCGGGCATATGAATTTGATGATCATAGCCCGGTTCATCTATTTGAAAAGAAGCAGCCATGATAAAAATAGGCTTACCGTGTTGGATAGCAGATACTCTGCGAGTGGAAAAACTTCGACCATCACGTGCCCGCTCTACATTGTAAATAATGGGCACTTTCATATCCCCTGGAAGTAGAAAATAAGCATGGAGCGAATGTACTTGACGCGGTTCTTCGACAGTTCTTATTGCTGCGTTCAAAGACTGTCCCAATACCTGTCCCCCAAAGACATATAAACTTCCAATATCCCTGCTGTCTCCTCTGAATAGATTATCCTCTAATCGCTCCAGATCCAATATTTTTAATAACGATTTTACTGTACTCATTTATTCAAATTCTGATAAGACCAAATTAAGGTCACCCAATTTGTTAATAAAGTTTTGATTTCACAAAACTATGATTTTACCATAATTCGAAGGTTCTTTAGAGGCATCGATTGAATAAAAATAAATCCCTTTGCTAAGATTTTCGGTAGGAATAATTTCGACTGAGCTGTCAAGTGGGAAGTTGACAATCAATTTGCCAGACTGGTCGTATATCCTGAACTCTACCGCTTTAAATTCTTTTTGCAAGATAGTAATATAATCACCCTCAACAATTGGATTGGGAAATACCAAAAATTGTTTCTCCTTTAAAAAGAGAACGGCATCTTCTTCGCTAATACGGGTTGATCCATCTGCAAATTGTAAAATAGCCCGGTATTTGTTGATCCCTTCTTCCGGGAGATTGTCCATAAATTGAAATTCTAAACTATTTAGTATTTCAATGGAAGTAAGCGTTTCCCAATTTATATCTTTCCATTTTTCAAAAATGACTTTTTCAACCCTGAAAATGGATCCAAGTGACAATTGAAGTAAAATATTGGTCGTATTATTGTTCGCGAAAAATGACTTGAAATAACATCCAGCGGCTTGATTTTTAAGGTCAAGCGTTTTGCTTCTTATTCCTAAATGACCGTTCTCCAAGATTGGAGCTACCGCAAAATGATCAGAAGAAATATCCAGTTTTGATAGAATTGTAAAGGTATCCGTCGTGATTATTATTGGTTTCAGTTCATGTTGATCCAAATTGTATAATTGATAAGTAGCTGTTCTAATATCATTTTCCCAGTACAATAATAAGGAATCCTCACAATCCAGGCCAAAGTATAATTTAGGTTGAATTGAAATTTCGAAAGTATCTGATTTAAAAATACGCGGTCCAATATGTGCCCGCAAGATTGCTGATTGTTGTTCCGTTGGGACATCCCAAACAATGAAATCCTGCAGTTGGTGACCTTCATTTTCAATTGAGTTCCAATTGGGATCACCAATCAGCTGATAAGCAATGGAGTCAACTTCTTGTTCACCTGTATAATGCCATCTTAAGATGCTTGTTCTGCCTCCTTGGAGATGGTCTCTTTTTATAGGGTAGGTCCATTCAAAATGACCAAGCATATCCCAACGATAAGCAATGTGAAAAGTTTGATAATCATCCAATAATATGTCAGATGTTATTTCCAATTCATAGGCTCCAGGAACAGGATCTGTCATGGTAATAAGTTCATTATTATTGAGATAGTCAATAGCCCGCCGGGATGATAAGTTGAGCGAGTCAGCATGGGGGTAACTATTCAACACCCAAGGATGCCATTGTTTTCCTGTTTCAGGATGTATTAACTTTAAGTTAAGATTGTTGATTAGTGCACTCGGTGCATTAATTTCTGCAGGTGGGTCTGACCAGCAAAGTGCTAGGCGGAGATTAGTTATATTCGATGGGACTATAAACGGAACTTTAATATTTTCCGCTGAACTAATGTCCATGGAAAAATAATTACCCTTTTCAGTTGTTTGAATGGCGTTTAGTGAATTCAGAGATCCATAACCAGAAATAAAGTCGGGTCCTTCATTCAACAAGTCATCAGCAGAAGCAATTAGGATAGATTTCACCAATGCCGCAGGTGCCTGGGCTTCATTTTTTAAGATGACTTCCTTAATCAACAAAGCAGTTCCTGCAGTTATTGCAGAAGCACCCGAACTACCATCTTGACCAAATGCGACTAATTCTGGTTTTACTCGTCCATCATATGCTGGTCCTCTGGAGCTTCCAATAAGGACATTATTAAATGAATCTATAGAGCCGACGGTCAAAATGTTTTTCGCCATTTTGAAAGTGCCAGATAAATTACTGAATGATTCCACTCCAACATAATTCCCTGTTGCGGACCTTGACGTACCTAGATTGCCAGCAGAGAAAACATGCAATAATTCTGGCAAATCCCATACCTGACGATCATAAGCTTCCGCTTCAAGGCCGTAGAAATTTTCAATTTCAACACCGTAAGAATGATTTTGAATAAATGCTGAATTCTCCAAAAAATAATTTACGGGATCAGGTACCAGGTTGTAAAAACTGGTTGAGGAGAGTAGAGCTTGTGAAGCTATCCCTCGTCCGGTAGGTGACGAATTTCCTGCACCTACCATGATCGTGGCCATCGTTGTTGCATGGGTACTTATGAATTCCGAGCTTAAATTCGACGTTACAAATCGTCCAATCCAATCGATATCATCAGGATCCGGTTTTTGCTCTTTAATTGATATGGTATATCCAGCTCCATTTAATTCCGGATATAATCTGTAGACTGAAGTGACCCGGTTTACACTTAAATCTAAAAATGGTACCGCACGCTCTTCAATTGGACTTTGTTTGCGCACATCTATAAAATGTACATCCCGATGATGAAGAAAATATTTTTCTATTTCATTCGAGTTGAGATTTAGCTGTATAGATTGTGTAAAAGGATCTTGTTGATAAGTTTCATGTAAAAAGCCCATTTGTTCAAGGTAAGTTATAAAATCTTCCAGATTTCTTACTTTAAGGATCCAGGTATGTTCCTTTGGATTTGTATTGAAGTCAAGTAAGCCACGTGCAGAAAACTTCCAAAGATCATTGATCACATATATTTCAGAAAAATCTGAAACGCTATCAGCAAGTTTGGAGTAGTCCAAAGATATTACTGCATAATGATTCCTAAATGTTTTTAGGGTTAAATATCCATCTCTGGCCCGAT
>JAHEJC010000002.1 GCA_024639065.1 Lewinellaceae bacterium
CAACTTAGATTATGAAATTCAGTGTTTCTTCGGCAACTCTTTTAAAATTTCTTCAGAAAGCAGGTGGTGCTATCGGTTCGAATCCTGTTCTACCTATTCTAGAAGATTTTCTCTTTCAGGTGGAGGAAAACACTTTAATCATTTCTTCCACTGATTTAGAGACTTCAATTACTACTCAGCTTGATGTACAAGGAGAAGAAAACGGAGCGGTAGCCATACCAGCAAAAATATTAATGGATACACTTAAGGCCCTTCCTGAACAACCAGTAACCTTACTGATTGATGATGAAGCTTTTGGTATAGAAATAACTTCTTCTTATGGCAAATATAAATTAGCTGGAGATAATCCTGAAGATTTTCCAAAAATCCCCGCAAGTGAAGAGGATGATACAGTGGAAATAGATGCCTCCGTGGTCCTGGAAGCGATTAGCAATACTTTATTTGCTACTAGTAATGATGAACTTCGACTTGCGATGACTGGTGTCTTGGTACAAGTAGATTTTAATAAATTAACTTTTGTCTCTACGGATGCGCATAAATTAGTCAAATATGCTGCGCATAACGTTAACAGCAATGTGTCCGCATCGTTTATTCTACCTAAGAAAGCATGCACCCTTCTAAAAAGTGTATTACCTGCCACTGGTATGGTCATATTGAGATTTAATCGATCCAATGCATTTTTTGAATTTGATAATACCCAATTAGTTTGTCGACTTATCGATGCAAAATATCCCGATTATAATGCTGTAATACCAGCAGATAATCCTTATAGCCTTACTGTTGGCAGAGCTGATTTTCTAAATTCATTAAAAAGGATCGTTATTTATTCAAATAAAACCACTAACCAGGTTATCTTAAAAATAAATGATGGAAGTCTGAATATTTCTGCACAAGATTTAGATTTTTCCAATGAAGCCGCTGAACAAATGACTTGTTCATATGATGGTGATCCTATCATTATTGGATTCAATGCAAAATTCCTGATCGAGATGCTTGGTGTACTAAACTCAGATGAAGTTTTTGTGAAATTATCTACACCAAATAAAGCTGGTCTATTACTACCTACGGAACAAGTAGAAAACGAGGAAATAACCATGCTGGTCATGCCAGTAATGCTTAATCAATAATCTATCTACTCAATATGAGGGTCGGGCTTTTTTTTGGTTCATTCAACCCTGTACACACTGGTCACATGATCATAGCCAATCACATGGTCGAATTCACAGATCTTGATCAAGTATGGTTGATTGTTTCCCCACATAATCCCCTTAAGGAAAAAAGAACCTTAGCAAATGATTATGATCGACTACATTTGGTGAATTTGGCTATTGGCAATATGACAAAATTACGGTCTTCGAATATTGAATTCTCATTGCCTAAACCGTCGTATACTATCGACACATTGACTTATCTCCACGAAAAACACCCTACGTATAATTTTGTGCTAATCATGGGAGGGGATAATGTACCCACGCTGCCTAAATGGAAAAACTACGAACAGCTAATCGCAAACTATAAATTTTATATATATCAGCGCCCTAAGTATGATATGGGATCTTTAGCCGGACACATTAATATTGAAGTCACTGATGCGCCTTTATTAGATATCTCAGCAAGTTATATACGCAAATGTATTCAGCGAGGAAAATCCATTCGCTATTTAGTCCCTGATGCCGTTCATGAATATATTGAAGGTAGTAACATGTATAAGCAATAGTCACCTTGGCCAGATTGAAGAGATACCATACAAAAGGAGCATTAGAGGCTGGCTGTGATGAAGCCGGGAGGGGCTGTCTGGCAGGTCCTGTGGTAGCCGCTGCAGTGATTTTACCTAAAACATGTTCATTGCGTGGTCTGAACGACTCTAAACAATTGACTAAAAAACAAAGAAATAAATTAAGGCCCCAAATAGAAACAAAAGCAATTGCCTGGGCTGTTGAATTTGTGGATCCTTGTGAAATAGATCAAATAAATATACTTCAAGCGAGCATCGTAGCAATGAAAAGAGCTGTAGATGGATTATCTGTTAAGCCTTCTTTGCTATTAATTGATGGAAAATTTTTTAATCCACATGAGTCAATCCGCCATCATTGCATTATAAAGGGAGACAGTAAATATCGGTCTATTGCTGCCGCATCCATACTGGCAAAAACGTATAGGGATGATTTCATGATTAAACTTCATTCAAAATACCCACAATATCAATGGGATCAAAACAAAGGATATCCCACGCTGGATCATCGCCAAGCAATATTTGATTTAGGCCCATGTGAAATACACCGAAAATCTTTTAAGCTGTATCCTGTTCCTGCACAATTAAGCTTATTTAAATAACTCAAATGAAAGGGTTGTGCGTTTTCTCATAACCAATGGTCGTAGAAGGGCCATGTCCCGGGTGTACTATTACATCATCCCCTAGAGTGAATAATTTGGAACGAATACTCTCTATCAGCGTATCAAAATTACCTCCCGGTAGATCTGTGCGTCCAATGCTTTCAAAGAATAATACATCTCCTGAAATCAGATTCTTGGATTCTCTATGAAAAAAAGATAAACTAGCTGGAGAATGGCCTGGTGTAAGAATACTAAGAAGCAATTGATTACCGAAGGAAATAATTTCTCCATCCTCAATAAATTTCCCTGCATCAGGTGATTTTTCCAAATGAACTCCATACATATTACTGCTCAATGTTCCTGCTTCTAAAACTGGTATTTCTCCTGCATGGATTTCAAGGTCTATTCCATAGGTTTTATGAATAAAGGCATTACCAAAAATATGATCCAAATGACAGTGCGTGTTGATCAATCTAACCAGAGTAAGCTCTTTATCTTTAATAAAGGCTGTTACTTCATTTCTTTCTTCTTGAGAATACATGCCAGGGTCAATAATTATTGCTTCTTTGGTATCGTCATACAGGAGATAGGTGTTCTCTTGAAAGGGGTTAAAAGTAAACTTTTGAATTTTTAAGATGGTTTTTGTGTCCATAGATTGAATTAAATTACATCAATTAGCTCTATATTTCGTTATAAAATTACGCTATATTATTCAAGATGCGGCATCTATCTTTTCATATAATCTTTTTGTTGTTCTGTTCAGGAGGTCTGAATGCCCAAAACTTACAGACTATCTTCGGAAAAAACCGGATTCAATTTCATGATGATTTTGACAAGTGGTGGCTTTATGAAACGGATAATTTTATAACACATTGGTATGGAAAGTCTAGATATATCGGCCAAACTGTTATGCAGATGGCGGAGTATGACTACTATGAAATCCAGAATATTCTTGAACACCGGATCAATGATAAAATTGACATTATTGTTTTTGTGGACGAATCTGATGTCAAGCAGAGCAATATTGGGGATGAAGATGCTTTCATCAGTACCTCTGGTAAAACTAAGGTAAGCGGCAACAAAATATTTGTTTATTTTGACGGAAACCACCAGAATCTCCGAAAACAATTGAGAGAAGGTATTGCTCATGTATACCTCAACGCTATTCTTTTCGGATCAAATCTGCAAGAATTAGTTCAAAATACTGTAAGCCTAAAAATTCCGGCCTGGTTTAAGGAGGGGTTGATCTCCTACATCGGCAAGGATTGGAGTATCGAATTAGATGAGACTTTACGTTATGCTTTTAATCAAAAAAAATTTAAAAAATTTGATAAAGTTTCTAATTTCTATCCCACAGAAGTTGGACACGCATTCTGGGACTATATTGCTAAAAGCTACGGTAAGTCGACCATCGCAAACCTCCTGTATTTAACCCGAATAAATAAGAACCCCAAAAAGGCTTTTTTGTATGTATTGGGAATACCTTATAAGCAAATTACGCAAGAATGTTTCGATCATTACAAAAAGTTATACCAAGATGAGCATGATCTTCTGGTACAGCCAGATACCAAACAAAGTGTTAGAACAAGGGCAAAACGGTTTCAAAAAATTACCCAGGTGCGCTACAGCTCCGATAAGCGGTACTTGGCTTATGTAGTAAATGATATTGGTAAGGCAAAAGTAATTCTCCTGGATACAGACAAAGGTACTCATAGAAAAATGATGGTAACTGGAAGTAGAAATGTGATTCAATCAACGGATACCAACTATCCGATCCTTGCCTGGCATCATTCCAAACCAACCCTAATGGTTATCTATGAAGAAAGAGATATCCTTAAGAATCGACTTTTTAATTTATCAAATGGAACTTATATTGATGACTTTATTGCTCCTGAATACCACCGTATATTTGCAGCAGATTTCATTTCAGATGATGAAATGATTTTGTCTGCTTCGACAGATGGTTATGCAGATCTTTATCAATACTCATTGAAATATCGTGATTCAGAACGTATTACCAAAGATTTTTTTGATGATCTTGATGTCCGATACATCCAATCATCAAAGCATAATGGTGTATTCTTTAGTTCCAATCGCACGACAACTCTACCGAATGAAGGTGAAATAGACTCCGTTCTTCCGATTGATCAATTTGATATATATTATTTGGATTTGACTGTTGATAGTATCTCTATAACACGAATAACCGAATCGTATCATGCAAATGAAACTCAACCTCAATTCATCGATCAAGAGCGTATTATGTTTTTGACTGATGAAAGCGGTGTACTTAATCAAAAAATATTTTCTCTTGACGATCAATCTTCTTACTATGTAACTAATAATGCTTTCAATATAAAAGCCTATCATCTAAGCGGGCAAAATGTGGCTCAGGTGTTCGAAAAAGAAAATAAAAGTTATCTCTATATTAAATCGCTTCCAGAAATCTCATCGATAATTCCAACTATTACTCAATATCAAAGAGCACTTTATCCTTGGTTGATGAGAAATGATTGGAATACGGTTAATACCGCACAACCTAAGGTAACCCATGTAATCGAAGATACTGTATCTTATCTGTTTCAATCTGAATTCCAAGATCCAGAAGAAAGTGTATTTGATCAATTAGATTTAAAAGAGAATGTGGTTTCAGAAACCACATCTCAACCAAAACCAGGAGGGCCATTAAAATTTAGGCCTTTGGAAAAATTTCAATTTTCAAAAATGATTGCCTCCAGGCTTAAGTTTAAATTTGATCGATTCTATTCAAACTTAGACAATAGTATTTTATTTGATGGATTGGATTCTTACGCTGGTACAAAAAGAGGGTTTGAATATCCACCGATGGGTATTTTACTCAAAGCCTCAATAAATGATCTTTTTGAAGATTATGAATTTGAGGGTGGTGTGCGGATACCCACTTCTTTTAGTGGATCCGAGTATTTTTTGATTTTTGACAATAAAAAAAGAAGGATTGATAAACGTTACGCTTTATATAGAAAGTCTACATTAAGCGATGATAATGAATCAAACAATAATTCTCGAATTCATGATATTTCCTTTATTGGACTTACTCAATGGAGATATCCATTTGATGTATATTCTAGCGTTCGGGCTCAAGCTACTTTGCGTTTGGATAAGCGTATTCAGCTTGCTTCTGATCTCAATACACTGCAATCTACAGATTTGGATGAACAAAGAATTGGTTTAAAACTCGAGTATGTATTTGACAATACGGTTGATGTAGATCTAAACATTAAAACAGGTTCTCGGGCAAAAGTATCCATTGAGGCTGTTAAGAAAATGAAAGTTCAATTATTCGATCCTTGGTCTTTCAAGTTTAACAAAGGCTTTATGACCGTAATTGGTCTCGATGCTAGACACTATCAAAAACTTGATCGCAACTCCATTTTTGCTACCAGATTGTCAGGCGCAACTTCATTCGGTTCAGAACAAATTGTATATTTTATGGGTGGTGTAGACAATTGGTTGTTTCCTCAATACAATGAACAAATACCTATTCCTCCTTCTGATACCTATGCATATAATGCATTAGCCGCAAACATGCGAGGATTTAAGCAGAATATTCGAAATGGTACTTCTTATGCGCTATTTAATGCTGAATTAAGAGTCCCAATATTTAAATATTTATTACAAAGGAATCTACACTCCTCCTTCCTGCGCAATTTTCAAATTACTGGCTTTTTTGATGCCGGTACCGCCTGGCATGGCAGTAGTCCTTTTTCCAAAGACAATCCGTTGAACATAATTAGTGTATCCAATCCACTTGTTACCATTGATGTAAACTATTCGAGAGAACCGATCATATTTGGTTATGGTGGAGGCATAAGACTTTATTTGCTTGGATATTTAATAAAGGCTGATTATGCTTGGGGAATAGAAAGTGGGCTTAGATTAAATCCTAGATTATATATTTCTCTAGGTACCGATTTTTAGGAAGAATTAATTAAATTGGTAATAGCCGCAGCACTAAAAAGTCTATAATTTAACTATCCTTCTTGTTGTTACTAATTGTTTTTTATCCCATAATTGCACCGTATAGATATCCGCATTGACAATATTATCCAGTTCAAATTTAACTTTATTCCTAGGTAGTCTTTCTCGTATGATTTGCTGACCAATAGTATTATATACAATTATTTCGTAAACATGGTTTTCGCTACAATTGGAAGGTAAAAAGACGTAAGTTTCTCCTGGGCTTGGATTAGGGTATAGTTTAAATGTAATATTTTTTGGAGCGTACTCTAAAGATAGAACATCGGATTTCTCTATTGTTCCATCGCTATTGACAATTGTTAGTCTATAGTAATTGATTCCTTCTTGAGGGTTGTCATCTACTAGTAAGTACAATAGTTGATTTTCCGGACTAATCGTTTCAAAGACTTCAAAGGAGAATCCATCCAAAGATTTCTCAATCATCATTTTTGAAACTTTTTCAGGATTTATTAAAGTCCATTCCAGGTGCATCAAACCTTCATGGGCAAAACCATTGAAGTATACACTTACAGCAGCAAAAGCTGATGAACCTAATGATAATAAAATAAAAACGCTTGTGACGGTCAACGTTTTCATTGGAATTGGGTTTGTAATAATCAAATAAGCACTTCAGTAAATGTAATAAAATCAGCTTAATCAATTGCATGAGCAAAAATATATTTTAAACTATCATATATAAAATAAATCGTTTTGATAGAGGGGTAGTATATTTACATTTTCTTTATATGTCAGAGACCATCAAAATATCTGGAGCAAGGGAACATAATCTTAAAGACATCCATGTCGAAATTCCCAAAAACAAATTAGTTGTCTTTACCGGGATAAGTGGTAGTGGTAAATCTTCCTTAGCATTTGATACCATTTATGCTGAAGGCCAACGTCGATACATGGAAACATTTTCTGCTTACGCCAGACAATTTATTGGGAAAATGGAGCGCCCTGATGTTGAACAGATAGATGGTCTGAGTCCGGTGATTTCGATCGAGCAGAAAACGACTGGATGGAATCCGAGATCCACCGTGGGCACCATTACTGAATTATATGATTTTATTCGATTGCTTTATGCAAGAACAGCAGATGCATATTCCTACGTAACCGGAAAGAAAATGGTTCAATATAGTGAAGCTCAGATCATCGATGAATTATTGAATCAATTTCAAGGAGAAAAAATAGTTTTGCTAGCACCGCTTGTAAGAGCCCGAAAAGGTCATTATCGAGAATTGTTTGACCAGATCAGGAAACAAGGATATACTAAAGTAAGAGTAGATGGTGAAGTATTGGATCTAAAGCCTGGGTTGCAGCTAGATCGATATAAGACGCACGATATAGAAGTAGTTATCGACCGCTTAAAAGTAGAAATATCAAAAAGAGATAGACTAGCTTCTTCAATTCAAATTGCTTTGAAAATGGGTAATGAAATGATCTTTATCCAAAAAGACGAATCTACTGATGTAATACCTTTCAGTAAACAATTAATGTGTCCTGATTCTGGGATTTCATATGAAGAACCCTCTCCAAACACTTTTTCCTTCAATTCGCCATATGGTTCTTGTCCTACCTGCAAAGGATTAGGTAAAATAAATCAGGTAGATTTAACCAAAGTTGTTCCAGACGATACTAAAAGTATTAACCAGGAAGGAATCAAGCCGTTTGGAGAAGTCAGGGAAAATATGACTTTTAAGCAATTGAGGGCTATTGCAAAACAATACAAGTTTTCATTTAGTACCCCAGTAAAAGATATTCCAGATGATGCGTTGCAGACGATTTTATACGGTGGAGACGAATCCTATCAAATCAAAATAAATAATAAGCATGATTTTGTTTATGATTTAGCCTATGAGGGGATTGTAAACATGCTGGATCGCTGGTATAAAGATTCGACTTCAGAAAAAATCAGGAACTGGGCAGAAGATTATATGACCGTAAATATTTGTCCTGATTGTGATGGCTATCGCCTGAAAAAAGAGTCACTCCATTTTAAAATGCATGAT
Organism: Lewinellaceae bacterium; assembly: GCA_024639065.1. GTDB lineage: Bacteria > Bacteroidota > Bacteroidia > Chitinophagales > Saprospiraceae > JAHEJC01. Next base: position 8,343 of record JAHEJC010000002.1, read on the forward strand.
AAAAATATAGGAGAACTGGCTCAAATGGATTTATCAGAATTATCGGATTGGTTCCAGGATTTACCAGATCGTTTATCTACTCGACAAAACAAAATTGGTCAAGATGTCCTCAAAGAAATTCAGCTTAGACTACGATTCTTACTACATGTGGGTTTAGATTATTTACATATGAATCGACCTGCCAACAGTTTAAGTGGAGGAGAAGCTCAAAGAACTCGATTAGCTACGCAGATAGGATCACAACTTACAGGTATAACCTATATACTGGATGAACCAAGCATCGGATTACATCCACGAGATAATGCCAGACTTATTGAGGCGCTCAAAGAACTAACGGAGATAGGCAATTCTGTCCTGGTAGTTGAACATGATAAAGAAATCATGATGGCTTCGGATTATTTGGTTGATCTTGGACCAGGAGCCGGATTACATGGAGGAGAATTAGTAGCACAAGGATCACCTGAAGAGTTTTTAAAATCTGGGTCGATCACTGCAGAGTATCTAAATAATACTCGACAAATAATGATTCCACCCAAAAGAAGAAAGGGTTCAGGAAATAAATTAATTTTAAAAGGTGCCATCGGACACAATTTACAAGATGTAACTTTAGCAATTCCTTTAGGAACACTGATCTGTGTGACAGGGGTTTCAGGTAGTGGAAAATCATCGCTGATTAATGAAACTCTCTATCCTATTTTGCGCAAACATTTTTACCGAAGTACCCAAAAGCCATTGAAATATAATTCAATCGTTGGTCTGAAGCATTTAGATAAGGTAATCGAAATAGATCAATCCCCAATAGGAAGAACTCCAAGATCCAATCCTGCGACCTATACTGGAGTGATGACAGATATCCGTTACCTATACGCCAATCTTCCTGAAGCAAAGATCCGGGGCTATAAACCTGGACGGTTTTCGTTTAATGTAAAAGGAGGGCGTTGTGAGACCTGTCAAGGTGGTGGTATGAGGGTAATTGAAATGAATTTTTTGCCTGACGTATCCGTTGAATGTGAAACTTGTTTAGGTAGAAGATACAACCGAGAAACACTTGAAATTTTATATAAAGGAAAGTCAATCAGCGATGTGCTGAATATGACTGTCGAATTTGCCGCAGAATTTTTCCAACATATCCCTAAAATTTTTCGCCGCCTTAAAACGCTCAATGAGGTTGGGTTAGATTACATCAAACTAGGGCAACAAGCAACTACATTAAGCGGTGGCGAAGCGCAACGTGTAAAGTTGGCTGAGGAACTTAGCAAAAGAGACACAGGTAACACTCTATATATTTTAGATGAACCTACAACAGGACTCCATTTCGAAGATGTACAACATTTGATCGATGTATTAAATAAGTTGGTTAATAAAGGTAACACCGTCATCATTATTGAACACAATCTAGATGTCGTAAAAATTGCTGATCATATTGTAGACATCGGTCCTGGAGGGGGAAAATATGGTGGTAAAATTGTTGCCCAAGGAACACCTGAAAAATTAATCAAAAAAGATATTGGTCATACTGCCAAATATTTAGGTAAAGAGTTTTTGAATTAATTCATTTTTGTAAAGAACGGGTTATTTGTTCTAAGTGGCCTTGGTTATGCTTAGCTACTTTTTCCATTTCATCTTTTACCGTCCTTAAACCAGATCTGCTATGGACGTACTCAAATTGTTCAGCATGGTCGTAATGAATTTCTACTAGTCTAATGATTGCTTTTCGAATCGAATCAAAAATGGACTTATTTATTTCTAACGGCATGCTCGTATACGATAGTCCTTTATGCCATGCGTCTTGATCAAATGCCCAAACAACTTGATTTGGTTTTGAAATACCTCTTTTTATTCGATCATACAAGACCGTTTCAGCATCTGCTATGTGATGTAATAATTCCTTAACTGTCCATTTACCTTCTTGATATGTTTTAATTTGATCTCCCTTTGGAAGTTCAAAGTATTTCATTGTTTGGATATGGGTAGCATTTAATTGGTCCAATAACTTTTGTTTGTCCATGCTTATGGTCTGATAATTTTTGTTTGCCCTCCTGGTGGACAATGATCGTGAAGATATTTATTCATCATCGTGTAAAGATGCCTTCTGGTATTAGCTCCTTCATAAATTCCATGAGAACGATTCGGGTAGGACATAAGGCTAAACATTTTATTATGTTTTACCAATTCATTGATCAGCGCTTCTGAGTTTTGATAATGAACATTGTCATCAGCCGTTCCGTGAATGAGCAATAAATTTCCTTTTAGATCCTTTGCATAAGTCAAAGGTGATCCTTTTATGAAATCCTCTTCATTCTCTTGAGGTAAGCCCATATAACGCTCTTGATAGATATTATCGTAATACAATTGCCATGCTACTGGTGCTACCGAGATACCTGTCTGATAAATTTCAGGATATTGAAACAGAAGGTTTAAAGTCATAGATCCTCCTCCACTCCAACCCCATACACTGATTCTATCTTCATCGATAAAATCCCATTGTCTGATTTGTTTTGTGGCTTCAGCCTGATCACTTGCATTGAGAAGACCTATTTTTCTATAAATACTTTTTCTCCATTCAGCTCCTTTTAAACAAGGTGTACCTCGATTATCAATATTGATGACACAATACCCTTGCTGGGTAAGCAAAATATTGTAGAGCGAGCTCCAAGAGTTTGTTGCGGTTTGTCCCCAAGGTTCTCCATAGACATTAAATACAACCGGATACTTTTTTGTTGGATTAAAATCTGTAGGTTTAAATAGACGACCATCCATAATTATCCCAGGCTCTATTTCTACTTTGAAAAATTCAATTTCTGGCCATTTCAATTTGCTAATTTTTGATTTGTAGGCTTCATTGTCCTCTAATATTTCGATAATTTGGTGCCTGGGCAGGTTTATCAAACTGATAGTGCTTGGTTCATTGACTGAGGAATGATCATGGACCGCATATTTACCGTTAGGTGAAATGTTGTAGCCGTTGACTCCTTTAAATACTTCCGGTGTCAATCTATTCTTATTTCCTGTTCCATCAAGTTTTACCCGATATAAATATCTTTCTGTAGAATTGTCTGGTGATGCATTAATATAGATATAGTCATCTCTAATAGTATAATACCTGGCTATATCATATGCTCCTTTGGTTATAAGTGTTTCTTCACCAGTGGATAAATTTATGCTGAATATATGTCTCCATCCATCTTTTTCGCTTGACCTCAATACAGCTGATCCATCCTCTATGACTGGAAGATCCGTAACTGTAAAACTCATGGTCAGGTCAGGGTGATCAACGTCGATCCAAGTATCCGAAACTTCTTGGTATAGCAATTGCGGTGAATCAGACTGGATAGTTGACAAATACATTTTATATTGATTTTGCTTTCTGTTTAGCTGCTGGATTAGTAATTTTTCTGAATCGACCCATTGCATCCTAGGTAAATAATGTTCTTTTGGATGTCCAGGAATCTTTACCCAATTGATACGCCCTTCCATGTCTACAATACCTATTTTACAAGCACTTGGTGGTTCTCCTACTTTAGGATATTGAATTGGAATGATTTGTGAATAAATCGAATCGGTATTATTAATCATATAAAACTCTTTAGTCTCCGAAGCATCAACTTGCCAGAAAGCTAGGTTCTTTCCATCAGGGCTCCATCTGAATCCATCTCGACAACTAAATTCTTCTTCATAAACCCAATCAAAGGTTCCATTTATGATCTTTCCATCTCCATCGTTGGTGAGTTGCTTTACTGTCCCCGAAGCTAATTCTTCAACGTAGAGATTAAAATTACTTACATAAGCAATTCTATTTCCAGCTGGATCAAATTTTGCAAACATCAATGATGAGGGATTAAATGGTTTTCCGACTTGGGATAGCTTTCTACTGGTTAAATCAAAAATCCAATAATCACCTTTGGTATTTGCTCTCCATACTCTACTTGAGTTTGTAAAGATTAACAGCTGGTCTTCTGTGGGATTCCAATCATAACTTTCGACCTGTAATGGATAGTCTGTTCCGGGAACTATTAATTCATTGGCTTTAATGAGTACGGTACGATCCATTGAATCAGATGTATATTTCACTAAGTCCCTCCCATTTCCTTCTTCGTTTTGCTCTAAAGTTGTAAAGGCATTCCCCTGATCAAGCCATTGCAGAGGTCCATAGCCCATCATAAAAAACTCACGGCTTCCGAAAATTCTATCTATCGAAAGTGTTGCCGAATCTTGGGTAAAGGAGGTGACTATAAAAGTGACCACAAGAAGGAAGCTTACTAAAAATTTCATCTGTTTCATTTATATTAATTTTATCCCCATTATTACTTAGTCTAAAATTAAACAAACTTGAATCATTTAGGTATTGATTATGGTTCCAATCTTGCCGGGACTACAGCTATTTGCTATTATTCCAATGATAATCTTACTGTCATTTGTAGTAATAAGAATAAAAGTGCCGATAAGTTTATCAAGTCATTTGTAGATGAACATGTCGTTAGTTCAATTTTTATGGATGCCCCGCTCTCTTTGCCCAAAGCTTATTATCAACTAGGTCATGATTACTTCTATCGGGATTGCGATCGTACACTGAAGGCTATGTCACCAATGTTTTTAGGAGGTCTGACTGCAAGAGCTATTAAATTAAAAAATGAATTAAGTCATATTACATTTTACGAAACTTATCCCAAACAATTAGTAAGGCTTCAATCAAAAACTTTGCAAAAATTTTACAAAAAAGATTTGAAAGAATTTGGAAAACTGCTTAGATCAAAGATTCCTTATTCTATCAATTCTGATTTCAAGACATGGCATCATATGGATTCCATTTTGGCTTGGTGGAGCGGTTATCGTCATTTCCATAAAAATGCCAATCGTTATGGAAATGAAGATGAAGGGCTGATTATTGTCTAATAGGCATTTACTACTGGAGCTAAGGCTATAATCTAATAATAAAAGGTTTATTTTCGCCATATATATGGATACCAAAGAGTCAATAAAATATCTGTTTCCTGAGATTTCTGATATTCAGCTCAATCAATTTGAAGCGCTAGGCCCTCTATATGAAAGTTGGAATCAAAAGATAAACCTAATTTCCAGAAAAGACATTCAACATATTTATTTAAAGCATATTTGCCACAGCCTGATGATCGGCAAATGGATATCCTTTGCAGCAAACAGCATAATACTAGACCTTGGCACAGGTGGAGGATTTCCAGGAATTCCATTGTCTATATTATTTCCGGAAGTCAAGTTTCATCTGGTCGATTCGATTAGGAAAAAAGTATTAGTTGTACAGGATATAGTAAATACACTCGGGCTTGATAATGTAAAGACCTCACACAGTCGAGTTGAGGATCTTGCTATTAAGTATGATTTTATTGTGGCGAGGGCTGTGGCTCCTGCTGTACAAATTATTGCTTGGACTAAAGCATTAATAAGAGATCAACACATTAATTCAATGCCAAACGGATGGATATTACTGAAAGGCGGTCAATTAGATAATGAACTTAAAGCACTTTCGCCAGGAGCTTATTATGAGAAAAAATCAATTCGTGATTATCATCCAGATGCCTATTTTGCAGAGAAATATATTATATATATTCAGCGGTAATTTTTTGAAATAATAATTATAAAAAAAAGATAAGATGAATAATTATTTGGTGATTATGGCGGGAGGTGTCGGTTCTCGGTTTTGGCCGGCTAGTCGAGAAGATAGACCTAAACAATTTTTAGACATTCTGGGTAATGGAAAATCATTATTGAGGTCTACCTTTGAACGATTTTTACCCGTTGTGCTGACTGAAAATATTTATGTAGTTACGCACATAAAATACAAGCACCAGATCTTACAACAGGTTCCCGAGTTGAGCGATGATCAGGTTATATGTGAACCTTCAAGGAACAACACAGCCCCTTGTGTAGCTTATGCAGCATTAAAAATACATTCTCTTAATCCAGAAGCCAATGTAATTGTTTCCCCTGCCGATCATGTGATTTTAAAAGAAGCTGAGTTTATTAAAGTAATTAATGATGCCTTAAAGTTTACAGCAGAAAATAAAGCTATTGTTACGCTGGGAATTACACCTTCAAGACCGGATACTGGATATGGATATATTGAGATGGAAAAGTTTGAAAATTTAGAAACTATAAGAAAAGCAGTAAGATTTACTGAAAAACCAAAGCTGGAAGTTGCAAAAGAATATGTTCAAAAAGGATCTTATGTATGGAATTCCGGACTGTTTATATTTAAAACCAGGACTATTCTTTCGGCTTTTGATCAGCATGCCCCAGAAATTACTGACTTGCTAAGAGATCATAATATAGGCTATAATTCCGCAACAGAAAAATCTAACATTGACCTTTATTACCCCAAAACGCCTAAGATATCTATTGACTATGCTATAATGGAAAAAGCTGAAAACATTTATACCATACCTGCTGATATTGGATGGTCAGATCTAGGTACCTGGAAATCTCTTTTTGAAGAGTGCGAAAAGGATCAACATAATAATGTAATACAAGTTGATCAGTACCTTATAGAAAACACTTCAAATAGTTTAATAAGAGCTCCTAAAGGCAAACTTGTGGTGATCAATGGTTTAGATGATTTCATGATTATTGATCAAGATGACGTATTAGTTATTTATCCAAAGGAAAAGGAACAGGAAATTAAGTCGATAAGAGAAATGATTAAATCCAATTTTGGTGACAAGCTCTTGTAGCTTGAATGGGTGCTACTGTTAATATCGATCTCTACTTCGGTTAATAATTCGTTAAATTTTCTGGTGTATGGATGTTTTTCTATTATATAAGTGTTTTGATTTCAAGACATTAGGTAGAAATAGTTCAAATATTGCTATTTAACGCTGTGTAACAAACAAGTTTGAGACCTAGTCTTAATACTGAAATACATCAATAAATAGTATTTTTGGACGCCTAAAAATTTTGATTCGCAAACTCATAATATATTGATAATGAAAAAAATAACATTAGCTTTTCTTTTAACTTTTTCCATGTGGATGAGCACCTATGCACAGAAAACTGTGGTGATCGATGTCAATTATATTCTTGAAAACATGGATACATATCAGAAAGCTCAAAAACAACTGGATGAAGTTGCGGCGACCTGGAGGCAAGAGATTGCAGAAGAACACGACAAGATAAAATCCTTGTATAATAAATATCAAGCTGAACAAGTCTTGCTCAGCGAAGAAATGAAGCAACAAAGAGAAGATGAAATTGTGACTCGAGAAAAAGGGGTTATGGATATGCAGAAAAAAAGATTTGGGCCAGAAGGGGAGTTATTCAGAAAACGACAAGAACTCGTTCAACCAATTCAGGAAAAAGTGTACGGCGTCATCGAAGAATATGCCACTCAAAGAGGTTATGATATGGTTTTTGATACCAATGGCACCTTGGTATATGTGAATCCTGAACATGATAAAACGGACGAAATTTTAAGAAGATTAAAATAAATATTAAACAAAAAAAATAAAAGGTATTTTTGCACCTCTTTTTTAAACAATTAATTAAAAGTACTAATAATGAGAAAATATTTGACCTTGATGATCCTGGCAGCATTCATAGGAATTGCATCAACTGTAACTGCTCAAAAGATTGCCTTTGTAAATTCTTCCCTTTTGCTACAAGATATGCCTCAAGTGAAACAAGCTGAGTCTGAAATACAAGTGCTAAGAACACAATTACAAAAAGCGTATCAAAATGATGTAACTAAATGGCAAGGAAAACTGCAGGATCTTCAGCGTAAAGAAAAACAAGGTGAAATATCACCCAAGATGCTGCAGGACGAAGCTAAAGTGCTTGAAGATGAGCAGCAAGGGTTGATAAAGAAAGAACAAGAAATGATGGGTCAACTACAAGAAAAAGAAAATGAATTGTTGCAACCTATACTGAATAAAGTCAATGATGCAATTAAGAAGGTAGCTGAGGCTAATGGTTACCAAGCTGTTTTTGACGCTACTCCAGCACTATTATACATAGATCCGGTTATTGATATCAGCGAGCTAGTAAGAAATGAACTAGGATTATAACGGATATTTAAAAATATATGCTAAAGCACTTCCGGAAACCGGGAGTGCTTTTTTATTTTGTGCTTATGCTTAATCTTTCTGATATAATAAAGCTGGGAGATCCACGATTAAGAGAAAAGTGTGATCCGGTAATTTTTCAAGAAGTTGAAACATTAGAATCTATCATTCAAGAGATGTTTAACTTGATTATTCAATTCAGGACCAAATGGGGAGCGGGAAGAGCCATTGCAGCACCTCAGATTGGTTGCTTGAAAAGATTCATATGCCTTAATATAGATACGCCCCGGGTTTTTTTCAATCCTCAGTTATTAAATAAAAGTGAGGAAAAGATTGAGCTGTGGGATGATTGTATGTCATTTCCCAATTTAATAGTCAAGTTAAAACGCCATAAAAAATGTACATTATTTTATAAAGATGAAAATTGGATAGATCAAAAATGGGAGATTGAAGATGACCTTTCCGAACTCATGCAACATGAAGTAGATCATCTCAATGGTGTCCTAGCGATCGATCGTGCCTTGGATAAATATGCTTTTAAGTGGAGAGACTTAAAATCATGACTATTCTTCTTCCACTTTATCTCTGCTTGGTTGTTCTTTGCTCTGATCTGACTCCAATTGCTTTTTAAAAATATCTCGATGGAAAACCAATATGCTAATAACGCCTGTAGAAATGGCTGCGTCAGCAATATTAAATACCGGTCCAAAAAACTCAAAACGTCTTCCTCCAAAATAGGGAACCCATTCAGGCCAATTTGTTTTAAACATAGGAAAGTAAAACATATCCACTACTTTCCCCATTAGAAATCCATTGTATCCACCATTTTCAGGAAATAGCTCAGCTACCCCTCCGTGATAATTGGATTCAGAAAAAATAAGTCCATAAACTGCACTATCCAGAATATTTCCGATGGCGCCTGCGAAAATCAACGAAAAACATAGGATTAGCCCAAATGAGGTAGAAGTCTTTATAAGCCAACGAAGTACAAAAAATAAGAATCCGATTGCAACCAATCTAAATAGTCCCAGAGCAATCTTACCTATTTTGCCACCAAACAATTTCCACCCGAAGGCCATTCCATCGTTTTCAACAAAATGTAATTTTGCCCATTCAAGACCGAGTATATTGATTTCTTCTCCTAATTCAAAGTTAGTTTTTATCCAAAACTTTAGTACTTGATCTGCAATTAAGATAATCGTTACCAGAATTAATACCCAAATAGTACGCTTTGAAATAACCTCCTTGCTTTGCTCTAATGTAATCGTGGACATAAATTAAAATCCTCTATCTCTGTTTTTGTTTGGCTTCTATGCTTAAGGTAGCATGAGGAACAGCTTTAAGTCTTTCTTTAGAAATAAGTTTTCCTGTTACTCTGCAGATACCATAAGCTTTATTCTTGATTCTAATTTTTGCGTTTTCAAGATGCTGGATATGTTTTTGAAGTCTACCTGCGAGGGTTGTAATTTGCTCATTTTGCAAAGAACCTAAGCCGTCATCTAATCCTTTTACTTTCGAATCCGGGTTATCAGCCATTTCGCCTAATTGGTTTAAATAAAACTGAAGTTGTTCTTTGGCCACTTCCAGTTTCTTATCGATAATACTTTCAAACTCTTTTAGTTCTTTAGCATTGTATCTGTTTTTCTCTCTTTTTTTCCTAGCCATAAAAATTTAGCTTTAAAATTATGCCTGCAAAAATAATATATTTTCCAACAGCAATGTTTCTTTATATTTTACGATGTATCTTTAGAATACCATAATGGTAATTCCAAAGCTATCAAGATCATAAACCAATCTGATTTAAAGATGATGAATCAAGATGATACTTGTTCTTCTTCGGATAGCTTTGGTTTTTTTGCCAAAGTATTACTTCGCATTTCCTCGTATTCCTTTCGATTTTTCACGGTATCAATAGCTAAAAACAATGCATTTGTAAAAGAAGTTGCATTTGCTTCATTTTTTCCAGCTATTTCAAACGCTGTTCCGTGACTAGGTGATGTTCTAATTACAGGAAGACCCGCAGTAAAATTAACTCCTGAATCAAAGGCCAATGTTTTAAATGGTATAAGTCCCTGATCATGATACATAGCTAAAATACCGTCAACTTTTGCAAATTTACCCGAACCAAAAAATCCATCTGCCGGAAAAGGACCCATAACAATATGCCCTTTCTTTTTCGCCTCAATAATGATAGGCCTGATAATTTCATCTTCTTCTGTACCTATTAGTCCATCATCGCTGGCATGAGGATTAAGACCTAAAACCGCTAAAATAGGGCGATCAATACCGAAGTCCACCTTGAGGGTTTTCAACATAGTATTGAGTTTATCTGAAACCAGTTCTTTGGTTATTTTTTCTGCAACCATAGCCAAGGGAATATGGTCTGTTACCATTCCAATTCTAAGGTTATCATTAACCATGAGCATTAACGATTCACGGCCTTCAAACTGAGCCGATAAATAATCGGTGTGACCTTTAAAAGGGAAATTAGCTAATGACATGGCTTTTTTATGGATAGGTGCTGTAACCAGTGCATCAATTTTTCCTTCTTTCAAATCCCTAACTGCCGAATCCATAGATATATATGCATATTTTCCACCCGTTTCACTAATACTTCCCAGGCTAATGTTTACATTATCCATCCAGCAGTTGATTACATTGATTTTTCCTTTGGAAAGTTGATCAGCACTGCTGTGACTAACAAAGGATAACTCTTGTTGCTTAACTATATTCTTATGATAAGAAACCACCTTTGAAGAAGAGTAAATTACGGGCGTACAACGCTCTAATATATATTTGTTTGATAAAGATTTTAATATAACTTCTGGGCCGATTCCATTAATATCTCCAATAGAGATCCCTATTTTTATTGAATTCATACCTTTAAATCATTTGTATTTAATTAGTGTGCGAAGATAATTAAAAAAATTACGAGATTTTGAAGGCTAAAAAATCCCTCGGTCAGCATTTCTTATCGGACAAGGAGATCTGTCAACGAATCGTTGAAGAAATACCCATAGAACTAGCCGATCAATATATCGAAGTGGGACCTGGACGTGGTGCATTAACCGATTTTTTAGTGAACAAAATGTTGCCATCTCTGATTTTAGTCGAGACTGATCGAGACTTGATTCCAATGTTGGTCAAAAAATATCCAACAACAAAAGTAATCCACGCTAATTTTTTAAAACTTGACCTAAAAAGCGTTTTAGCTGAAAAACAAACATTAATCATTGGCAATTTTCCCTATAATATATCTTCTCAAATTGTATTTAAGGCCCTGGCCAACTTTTCGCTAGTTCCAGGCCTCATCGGTATGTTTCAAAAAGAAATGGCGCTAAGAATATGTGCTAACCCTGGAAATAAAAGTTATGGAATCATTAGTGTCCTTGCACAATCATTATATAATTGCAATCATTTATTTGATGTAGATCGATATTTATTTGTTCCTCCGCCCAACGTAGATTCATCAGTCATAAAAATGGTAAGAAAAGAAAATCCCCACCCTGTAGTTCTTGATCCTTTGTTTAAACAAGTAATAAAGACCACTTTTGGACAAAGAAGAAAAATGTTGAGGAATACTTTGAAACCTTTAGTCGAAAAAGAACATTTAAGAAGTGAGTTTTTCCTTCAAAGACCGGAACAACTCTTCCTTAATGATTTTATATATATTACTGAATACATCCATAAACATAAAAAATGAGCTTAGAACAAAAAGTAAATGATTCCATAAAGGACGCAATGAAAGCAAGGGATCAAGTGGCTTTAAGGGCACTTCGAGCCATTAAATCTGAAATCCTTCTATTTAATACTAGTGGTTCTGGTAAAACATTGGATCAAGCAGGCGAGATTAAGATCCTGCAAAAAATGATAAAACAAAGAGCAGACTCTCTTGCCTTATATGAACAAGAAGGACGAGAGGATTTGGCTTCAAAAGAAAGGGAAGAAATAGAAGTAATTAAACCATTTTTGCCTACTCAATTATCTGAAGATGACTTGAAAGAAATAATTCAAGGTGTAATTTTCAAAACTGGAGCTCAAAGTATGAAGGACATGGGGAAGGTTATGGGTATGGCCAGCAAGGAGGTTCAGGGAAAAGCTGATAATAAAAAAATTGCTGAAATAGTTAAAATATTACTTCAGACATAGTTTACTTTTTCTATTTCATCAAGTAATTTGTCATGTAAATCATAGTTTTTTAAGCCTGGCTTATTTTCCTCTGATCCTGAAATAACAATCCCCGCCAGCTTTAACTGATTCATGCTTTTAATTTCTTGATCAGTCCAACTCTTTTTATATAAGTAGCTTTCAGGTTTGATCGTATTCAACTTTTCCGTTATCAAAACAATTGCTGCGTCTTCATTTATTTGATTATCAGGATTTGAAGTTAAAATAAAATTTTTAGCCTTCTTCCAACAAATCGGATCATTTGACATGATCCCGATGGGGTCTAATTCTTTTAATATCAAATCTTTGTGTTCCAGACTTGATTCTTGTATCAGAGAAATACCCAGATATGGACCATCTACCCATTCCTGAATTGCCTTAATTTTGGGAATATCCTCTATATCTTTAACTGTATAAAATATCCATTTGGCCCCTCGGGCCGCAAAATATCTAGCGTCAGTCAGATTTGTTATATTTATTGCGATTATTTCAATCATAAATTAATCATTGATTTCATGCCTGTAAATTATCAGGAGCAAGTATACGAAGTAACTAAAAAAATTCCTTTTGGAAGAGTAAGTACTTATGGAGCCATTGCGGACTTTTTGTGTCTCGGATCAGCTCGAATGGTGGGTTGGGCACTCAATAAAACTTATCATGGTGATGATTTTATTCCTGCTCATCGAGTGGTCAATCGCAAGGGAGAATTAAGTGGGAGAAACCATTTTGCTACCCCGACTATGATGCAAGAATTACTCGAGAATGAGGGAATCGTTATTGAAGAACACGCTATTATTGAATTTGATAAAATATTTTGGCATCCCCAAGAGATGGTATAATAGAAAATTACCATTGTTTTTCCACTTTCGTCTCATCTACCCACTTACTCCATTTACGGTTGAAGGTATGTAACTTTTTAGTTGGGTTTCCATCTTCATCAATCAATGGATAGCCTTGGTTGGCCCATTCAAAAATACTCCCGTACAAGTTAAATACTTGACTATAGCCCAGGTTTTGTAATTTTTCTCCAATTTTTTCACTTCTATAGCCAATCGAACAATAGACAACAATCTTTGCATCTTTATCAATACCATCAAGGTTCTTTTTGTTAAAGTTATTATAGCCAATATATTTAGCTCCTGGGATGTGGCTTATTTTATATTCATTGAGCTCACGAGCATCTAGTAGAATCACCTCTTCATTATCTGAGGCTAGTGAATTTGCACTGATAATCGGTACTGAGAAATCAATCCATGATCGAATTTCTTGATCGAATTCATCGCTATTACATAATTTTTGGACTACTGGTTGAGCCAAACACAATGAAAGACTTAAACTTGAAATAATGAAAAAGGAAATGCGATTAACCATCAATTTATTTTTTTCGGCCCCTCCCCGATTTGGTCGTCAATCCAATAATTTCCATCACACAAAGGGGCAAGTTCTGATTCAATAAACGCTTTTACAGGCTCTCGAATTTCACCCGGGTAAATTAAATGAATATTTGGACCTGCATCTAAAGTAAAATAAACAGGAAGTCCTTGATCCTTTCTAAATTTTCTAATCTTATCTATGGCAATTAATGAATTGGGTTGCATCAGGATAAAACTTGGTGAGGAACACATCATAAGGGCATGTAATTGCAAGGCTTCTTCCTCAAGAGTATTTCCAAATTTTTCAAAATCACCTGTCACCAATGCGTTATACACTTTTAGGCAATTTTCTTTTGCCACTTGATATCGGCTAGTAGCATAAGGATTGGTTTGCATGAGCTCGTGTCCCAATGAACTAGAAACAGATTTTTCAGTACTATTGATTATTAAGATGCTATCATTAACTTTTTGAAATGCACTATTTAGTTCATTACCTAATCCTATAGCATATAGGTCACTTGATAATGTATGAATGTTGGATTTACCCCATAAGGCTAATTTTGGGAATATACTCCTGCAGGCACTCCCGGAACCCAGCCTACTAATAAAAGATGCACGATTGAAAAAATCATTCGCCTCGAAAGGACTACTATTTATCTGAGATTCAAGATCGCAAAGACACAATGCTAAGGCGCTCATGCTGGATGCAGAAGAGGCAATCCCTGCGGAATGAGGGAAAGAATTTTTTGAATGAATTAAAAAATGACCCGATTTGATCCATGGCATGTATTTATCTAATTCAAAAAGATGTTTTTCAATTCGCCGAGCAAAAGATTTGTTTGGTTTATCCTCAAAATAGAATTCAAGTTGAAATTTTTCAGCTTGAGTAAAAGAAACATGCATTTCTGTAAAACTCTTGTCCAGGGTAAAACTTATAGATGGATTACAAGGGACTTGAACTGACTTTTTACCCCAGTATTTTACTATAGCAATATTGGAAGGACTCTTCCATGCAACGTTGATATGTTTTGAGTTCAATGTTAATTTTTAAAGGGAAATATCAAAATCTTCTAAAACAGAATCTAAAATAATATCCTCTCCTGGACTGTACTTATCCTTGAGCTTGTAACCATAAAGCCTTGACATAGTATTCCAATAAGATGCGGTGGTCCCACCTCTCAATCTCTTAATTAATATATACATCGGAATGTCTAATTCTCTTTCTATCATTTTCACCAAAATTTTACCTTGTGTTTTAGTAAGTTTCTTTAAGGGGTCCATAAATTCTTCTTTCAATTCCTTGTGCACTTTTTTTGCATGTTTTTTCCGTTTTCTTCTCTTCATCTCCACCGTTTCCTCTACCACATCATTATGAATTTGAATTGCTTTTATTGCATATGGATAAACTTTGGCCGCATATCTTCGGTAAAGTAAATATCTTCTATACTCTTCTTGATTTTCAAATATGCGTGGCGCTGTAACCGAAATACTTTCTAAACTAGATATATACAATGTGTCGTTTCCTTCAGTCACATAATTCTTATTCATATCTATGTCAGGCCTTTCTGCCACTTGGCTGAAGGAATTAATATAAAAAAGTATAGACAATACGAAGATCAGTTTTTGCATAATATAATATAGCTACTTCATCAAACGATTTGAGCTATCATCTTGTTTTGTTAAATAAACCTATTAACGCTAAGGTTAAGTTTCTGAATTGCGTAATATTGTGACCTGGAAAGACGAAAATAACATATTAGTTATATTTTTAATAAATAAGTGCTTATTTTTGAGGGTAATCTGCCAAATGAAAGATTTTATTAATATTTGTTTAATCGGTATGCTATTATTTGTGAGTAAGAGCTTAAGTGCTCAATACTCATTAGAAAAACTAGGCGATCAAATAAATACCGAATACGATGAGATTTCTCCAATTGTAATGGAAGATGGCAAAACGCTCTTCTTCACCAGGCTTGGATCTCCAGATTTCCAAAAGACACTTTTTCAAAATGATGAAGACCTGTCTACTTCTTTAAGTAGTAAGGATTATGCAAAGCTTTTAAGGGATGTTTATTCTGAAATAGCGAACAAGCCAATAAACAAGCCAATAGATTCAAAATTTAATCAAGATGTTTGGATAGCCGTTTCTGAGCGGGGTGATTTTGATAAAATCCTGCACCCTGGATTTCCAATCAATAATGCACTTCCTAATAGCATCTGTGCCTATTCTTTTAAAGATTATGCTTTGATGGTAATTAATCAATTCGGAAAAGATGGCAGTCTTTATCATGGTTTTTCAAAAACCAGGCAGCTAAGTGTAGATCAATTTGCTTTTCCAGAACCTATATATATTCATGACTTCTATTCTCAAAAGTCGGAAGTTAGTGCTACAATTAGCTACGACGGGGATGTGATCATTCTTTCATTAGACAGACCAGATTCACATGGAGGTTTGGATCTTTATGCATCTTTTAAAGTAAAAGAAAACCTATGGAGTGTTCCTACAAATCTAGGTCCAGATATTAATACTGACCACCGGGAGATTACTCCATTTTTAGCTAAAGATAAAAGACGATTATTTTTTGCCTCCAATCGCATAGGTAGTAATGGTGGCATGGATATTTTTGTGTCTCGTAGGTTGGATATTCACTGGAAAAAATGGACTAAGCCCAGGAAATTAATGCCCCCCATAAATTCGGTTTCAGACGATACGCAACCTTTCTATGATGAGTTTAATCATTTTTTTTACTTCACCTCAAAACGAGACGGATCTAGTGACATATTTAGGGTAAACTTAAATCCAGATATATCAAAACTTCGTCCGGTTACAATTGTGGGGACCGTAAAAAATAAAAAGAATAATCAGCTGATCCCTGCTGAAATTATTTATAAGTCATCGGGTCCAATGGGTAAGTCCAGTTATTACCGTACCTATGATGGCCGATTTGAATTGCAAGTAGATTTTTCTTATCCTATTTCTTTCCATCCTCAAAAAAATGGATTTAAATCAAAGGTTTATGAGTTAGATCCTGAAAATATTGTGATCGGTGAAGACCAAAGAGTAGAACTTAAAATAGAAATGGATCCCCTCGGTTCAATTCCTGTTCCTGCTGATATTGTTGCCCAAGAATTGCCTCCAGAACCGATAAAACTTGAGCCTGAGCAGCCAATAAGAAAAGAAATTCCCATAAAACCAGCAGAACAATTCACACCTGAAAAACAAAATATACAATTAGGTAATATCATGTTTGTGCAATCTAAACCTCAAATTTTGGCTTCATCATTTCCTCAATTGAATAAATTGGTCAAGATATTAAGGGAAAACAAATCCATGGAGATTTTGGTAGAAGGGCATACCGATAATATTGGAGATCCTGATGATCTGATTACTTTATCCGAACAAAGAGCCAAAGGAATTAAGGAATATCTCGTCTATAAAGGAATCAACGAAAATCGAGTTGATGTAAAAGGGTTTGGTGCTTCCGTTCCTCTAAACGATAACGCCTCCGAAAATAAGCGGAAAGAAAACCGAAGGGTAGAGATAAGAATAATCAAGGAATGATTTAATACGATTGATGAAACTATTTTTTAATGTTATCTCTACCATCTTTCACCCGCTTCTTTATGCATTTTATGTTTTAATATTGATCTTATTAGTGAATCCGTATATATTTGGATTCAATCATATTTCCAAAGCTGGTGTTATTCTTATATACTCATTTGTTCTTTCCTTTTTTATCCCGATAATAGGGATCCTATTATTGAAGGGTACGGGCCTAATCAGTTCTATTAAAATGGACAAAAAAATGGAACGCATAGGTCCCTTAATCGTTACAACGATCTTTTATCTCTGGTTTTTTATTAATTGTAAAAACAATACTTCGATTCCCTTGATATACTCACTTTTCGTTTTTGGGGCATTGATTTCTATTATCCTGAGCTTTGTAATTAATCTGGTTATTAAACTCAGTCTTCATACAATGTCCATTGCTGGCTGGTGCACCTATTTATTTATTTTGTTTTTTAATTTTAGCGATTATGTTTTTCCTGCTCCTTTGCTTTATCGTTTGATTTTGGTTTCTACAATATTATTGGGAGTCATTGCGATGGGAAGATTATATTTGCGGGCCCATATACCAAAAGAAATATATTTAGGCCTATTCATAGGCGTTATTGCCCAAGCTATTTCATATTTTATTTTATACTGAGACAAACATCAAACACATGAATCAATTAAAACAAATCATAGAAAAATCTTGGGAAAATCGTCAATTGCTAAATGAAGCTTCTACTCAAGAAGCAATAAGAAGTTTGATCGATCTTTTGGATCAAGGTAAAATAAGGGTCTCTGATCCACAAGATGATGGATCATGGAAGGTAAATGATTGGGTGAAAAAAGGTGTTATATTGTATTTTCCTATCCAGCAAATGCGTACCATCGAAGTAGGCCCATTCGAGTTTCACGATAAAATTCCCCTAAAAAAAGGTTATGCCCAGCGAGGCGTGAGAGTAGTTCCTCATGCTATTGCCCGTCATGGATCTTATATTGAACCTGGCGCTATATTAATGCCAAGTTATGTCAATATTGGAGCTTATGTTGGGACTGGATCAATGGTCGACACCTGGGCAACGGTAGGATCATGTGCTCAGATTGGAAAAAATGTTCATTTAAGTGGCGGCGTGGGCATCGGAGGTGTTTTGGAACCCCTTCAAGCTTCTCCGACCATAATTGAAGATAATTGCTTTATTGGTTCCAGATGCATTATTGTAGAAGGCGTTCATGTGGAAAAGGAAGCAGTTCTTGGAGCAAATGTCGTCCTTACTAAATCTACTCGCATCATAGATGTTACCGGTGATGATGCAAAAACTTTAAAAGGAAGAGTTCCTTCTAGATCAGTGGTGATTCCCGGATCTTACACAAAATCTTTTCCTGCTGGCAATTACCAGGTATCCTGTGCGTTGATCATAGGTAAACGAAAAGAGAGTACAGATAAAAAAGTCTCATTGAATGAAGCATTGCGAGATTACAGTGTTTCAGCATAATTGATTAAAATAATAAATATTTATATGGGTTTTTTAAAGAACTATCTATTAGGGTTAAGCTTACTAATATTTTTTAGTTGCAAGACAACCAAAAATATTGTGGATGCACCGGTAAAAATTCAGGAAGAGTTTTTAGATACTTTAGTCATATCTGCACCAGCAATTGATACGAGTATTAATGAAGAAGAGACCGCATCATACTCATTACCAGTCTACCATCCCAGTTATTTACGGAAAAATGATCTCATCCATACCAAGTTGGATTTATCTTTTGATTGGAATAAACAATATGTATTCGGTAAGGCTGAGTTATCTATTAAGCCGCTATTTTATCCAATTGATCAGGTAATTCTCGATGCTAAAAATTTTGACATTCATAAAGTTTCTCTTTTTTCTAAAGAAGTGGATTACCAATACGATGGCACAAAATTGAATATAACACTTGATCGAGCCTATGCTGCTGATGAAGTTTATGTTTTATTTATTGAATATACTGCCAAGCCAAATGAAGGTCCTCAAGGAGGAAGCCAAGCTATTACTTCCGATAAGGGTTTGTTTTTTATAAATCCTCTTGGTGATGATCCTTCTAAACCCCAACAAATATGGACTCAAGGAGAAACCGAAAATAATTCTCGGTGGTTTCCTACCATTGATAAACCCATTGAGCGATGCTCGCAAGAAATCAGCCTTACCGTAGAGAACCGATTCGTTACCTTGTCAAATGGTCTCATGATATCTTCCCAAAGAAATGCTGATAATACGCGTACTGACACCTGGAGGCAAGATAAACCACATGCTCCTTATCTATTTATGTTAGCAGTTGGCGAATTTGCTGTAGTGAAGGAGCAATGGAATAATATATCGGTGGATTATTATGTAGAGCCTGAATATGCTGATTATGCTAAGAAAATATTTAATCACACGCCTGAGATGCTGCAATTCTTCTCTGATAAACTGAATATGGAATATCCCTGGGATAAATATGCTCAGGTTGCTGTAAGAGATTATGTCTCAGGAGCTATGGAAAATACGAGTGCGGTTATTTTTGGAGAGTTTGTTCAAAAAACTGAAGAAGAATTAGTGGATAATCATAATGATTTTATTGTAGCCCATGAAATGATTCATCATTGGTTTGGCGATTTGGTTACTTGTGAAAGTTGGGCCAATTTAACCATGAATGAAGGCTTTGCCAATTATGGTGAATATCTATGGTTTGAACATAAGTATGGAAAAGATGAAGCTGACTTTCATAGACAGAATGAATTATTTGGCTATCTAAATCAGGTTCAATCTGGAAACATCCATCCATTAATACATTTTGGGTATACTGATAAAGAAGAAATGTTTGATGGGCATAGTTATAATAAAGGAGGATTGGTATTACATATGTTGCGAAAATATATGGGAGATGAGGCATTTTATGCCGGACTAAAGAAATATTTAACCGATAATGCCTTTTCTGCGGTAGAAGCTCATCATTTACGCTTAGCCATGGAGTCAATCATTGGAGAGGACCTCAATTGGTTTTTTAATCAATGGTTTTTTAATCAAGGCCACCCAATATTGTCCTACGAAACCGCTTTCGATGAAGACAATAAAGAACTTACTTTAATCATATTTCAGGAACAAGACCCTGAGTATAATCCGGCAATATTCATATTGCCCATGGAGGTCGCTGTTTATTATGAGGATGGTTCTTATGAATCCTTCTCTATCAAAATAGATGAAAGGGAGCAAATATTTAAGTTTAACCTTAAAAATGATTTTGCTAATGTGATTCTCGATCACCATGATGAATTATTATGCATCATCAATGAAGATAAAAGTGACTTAGCCTATAAAAATCAATACCTTTTTGCGCCAAACTATATTCATCGGTTGAAGGCCTTACAATATTTTATTTCTAATGAAAGTCCATTAGAAGAAGCTGTAATTGGTAAAGCAATTGAGGACAGTCATTGGTCAATCCGAGCTGGAGCATTAAGCAGTTTGGCCATTTCTGATGATTCCAGAAACAAAATAATTACTCTTGCTACTGCAGATCTCAACTCTAATGTCAGGGCAAGTGCAATTCAATTGTTAGCTTCCGATGCGGAACACGATCATGAAAACATTATTACAACTGCCATTACACAAGAAAAAGCCCTCGTTGTTAAGTCGGAAGCTTTAAAGGCTCTAAGTCAAATAAAACCTGAAGTCGCCTTGAAAATGGCAAATGAAATGAGCGGTGAGGTAAAAGGGCCTATGCTCGATGCTGTTGCTGAAATATTAGCTTCTTCAGCGGATCGAGATTATATCCCATTTTTTGAAGAAAAAATTCATGAAACCAATGATTTCAATGTAATGGGGTTGATGAATCATTATACACATTTGTTACAAGCACAAAATATAGAGGTTATTTCCGAAAAAACAACCAAATTAAAAGACCTGGCTACCGATATGGAAATTTCCATGTTTAAACGATATGCATCAGCAAAAGCTATTAACGATCTCAAGATTAATTTATCCGATCGTAGATTAGATAACCGTCTTTCTGAAGGAGATCGAAAAACAGTAAATGAGGAGTATCAAAAACTTATTGAGTATTTAGTAGTTATTAAATCTACAGAATCTAACCCTCAACTTAAAAATGCCTATATGTTTTTCAACTGATATGTAGATGGAATCTATAAAGTATTATTAGGTTAAGGTATTGACAATTTGACAATTAGGTAGTATATTGACCCCTTTGGGCCAAATGTATATAGGAATTTATTATTATTTTTTATTGTTCACTTACTAAACCGGCGCGTCAGAATAATGGGTAATAATCAAGGAAGCTATCAACTGTTGATAGAAAAGTTAGATCATTTTATTCGGAAATACTATCTCAATCAATTTATAAGAGGACTATTATTCAGTATTGGTTTTGTATTCCTTTTTTTCTTGATAATAAATGTGTTAGAACATTATTTTTATTTTGGAAAAGCTCCAAGAAAAATTCTCTTTTTCTCATTTCTACTTTCGTCAATTACTGCCCTGGGTTATTGGGTATTCACCCCATTGCTTCATTTCTTCCGGCTGGGTAAAATCATTTCACATGATCAAGCAGCTCAAATTATTGGTGACCATTTTGAAGATGTAAAGGATAAACTGATTAATATTCTTCAATTAAAGAGACAAACTGATGATTTAAACAGTAAGGATTTGGTTCTAGCAAGTATTGATCAAAAGTCTAATGAAATTAAAGTCGTTCCTTTTAAAAAAGCAATCGATCTTAATAAGAATCGTAAACATTTGAAATACTCGCTTCCGCCATTATTAATTTTATTAGTACTGCTTTTTGCAGCACCTAGTGTGATTACAAAAAGTACGCATCGGCTTGTTCATAACAATGTTGAATTTGAAAAAGAAGCACCATTCTCCTTTGCAGTGTCCAATGAAGACCTGCGAGTGGTTCAATATGATGATTATACACTAGATATTCAGGTTAATGGGGAGGTATTGCCTAATGACGCTTTTATCAAAATAGAAGATTACGTATATCGACTTCAAAAAAATAGTGCTCAAAACTATACCTATACATTTAATAATGTCCAAAAAAATACCCCTTTCTTAGTTTTTTCCGGAGAAGTTAAATCTAAACCATACGAATTAAATATTATTAAAAAGCCAGTTATTATTGATTTTCAATTGTCTCTTGATTACCCTGCCTATACCAAAAGAACTGATAAAATGTTGGAAAATATCGGTGATGTGGTTGTTCCTGTTGGTACCAAGATAAATTGGCGATTTAACACCTTAAACACAGAACAAATAGATATTAAGCTTCAAGGAAATCTAAAAAAAGAGTTGGAGCGAAAATCTAATACCCTTTTTGATTATACCTCCAGAGTCTATAAGCCGGGCCCCTATCAATTGTATGTTTCAAATGATCAACTCGCCACCTCGGATTCGGTACAATATTCTATCCAAATTATTCCTGACCAATATCCATCTATTGATGTAGAAACATTCATAGATAGTGCAGATACTGAAATGATTTATTTTATTGGAAATGCTTCTGATGACTACGGAATCAAAACAATTACATTCAATTATAGATTAACCTCTAATCATTCAAAAAGCATTCCTTTAGTAAGCATTCCTGTACTGGAACCAATTGCTCGAAATACACAATATCAATATACCTGGGATAAGGCAGCCTTAGATTTAAAAGCGGGTGATCAATTATCATATTATTTTGAGGTTTTTGATAATGATGGAATCAATGGAAGCAAATCAAGTAAAACAGAAATATTTGAAATCAATAAACCAACCGAAGAGGAGTACGAGCAAAAAGCTGAAGCTAATAATGAAGATATTAAGGAAGAATTGTTAAAATCTCTCTTGGAATCAAAAAAACTGAAAGAGGATATTAAAAAACTGAAAGAAAAATTATTACAAAAGAAGGAGTTAAGTTGGGAAGAAAAAAAAGAGATCGAAAAGCTTTTGGAAAGACAGAAAGATCTTGAAAAGATGATCGAAGAAGCAAAAGAAAAGTTCAAGGAAAATAAAGAAAATCAAGAAGAATATACACAACCCAATGAAGATATTCTTGAGAAACAAGAAAAGATTGAAGAGATGTTTGATGACCTCATGAGTGAAGAAATGAAAAGCCTGATGGAAGAAATTCAAAATTTATTACAAGAACTTCAAAAAGACGAAGCACTTGAAATGATGCAACAGTTTGAATTTAGTGACCAAGAACTTGAAATGGATTTAGACAGGATGCTTGAGTTGTTTAAACATCTGGAAATTGAGCAAGAGATGGAACAAGAAATAAACAAATTAGAAGAACTCGCTGAAGAACAAGAGAAGCTAAGTGAAGAAACAGAGAACAATGAAAAAAGTAATGAAAAGTTACAGGAGGAGCAAGATGATATTAATGAAAAATTTGAGGAGATCAAGGAAAAATTAGAAGAGATCGAAGAAAAAAATGAAGATTTGGAAAGGCCCAAAGAGTTAGGTGATTTTGAAGAACAAAAAGAAGAAATATCTGAAGAATTAGAGAATAGCTCTGAAAATCTTGAACAACAACAAAACAAAAAAGCTTCTGAGTCTCAAAAAAAGGCTTCTGATAAAATGAAAGAAATGGCCAGCAATATGTCCAATCAAATGGAATCTGCCGAGATGGAACAGCTGCAAGAAGATATGAAAGCTTTACGGCAATTGTTGGAAAATTTAGTCGGTCTTTCTTTCGATCAAGAAGATTTAATCAGGAGTTTGGCAAGGGCACGAATTAATACTCCACGATATATATCATTGGTTCAGGACCAACATAAACTTAAAGGTGATTTTCAATTAATTCAAGACAGCTTGCTTGCATTAAGCAAAAGAGTCATGCAAATTGAGTCTTTTGTTACTGAAAAAATTGCAGCTGTAAATGAAAATATGGAAGTGGGATTGAAAAGGTTGGAGGAAAGACAAAAAAGTCAGTCGGCAGATAACCAACAACGGGTCATGACGAATGTTAATGACTTAGCACTCATGCTCAATGAAGCCATGGAACAGATGCAACAACAAATGTCAGGTATGATGGCTGGATCTCAGATGTGCGACAATCCTGGTAATAAACCTGGAAAATCACCTTCAGATAAAATGACCAAGGCAAACCAACAAATGGGTGAGCAAATGAAAAAAATGCAAGAGGGTCTCAAACAAGGTGAAGGTAAAGCTACCTCTGAACAATTTGCAAAAATGGCGGCTCGCCAATCTGCATTAAGAAAATTATTAAGGGAGCTTCAACAAGAAAAAAGTGAAAAAGGTCAGGGTAGTAAGGAACTAGAAGACCTACAAAATGAGTTAAATAAGATTGAGATTGATTTGGTTAATAAACAATTAACCAACGAGATGCTGAAGAGACAGCAAGAAATTCAGACTAGGATGCTAGAAGCAGAAAAGGCGGAAAGAATCAGAGGTGAAGAGGAAAAAAGAAAAGCAGAAGTAGGATCAGAAAAAAATCGAGAATTACCTCCTTCGCTTCAAGAGTATATTAAAAATCGAGAAGCAGAAATTGAAAACTTTAAGTTAGTTTCTCCCGATGTTAAACCGTATTATAAGCACCTTATAGACGAATATGTCAAATCTTTAAATAGCAACAAGTAATCTATATACATGTTAAAACTTAGATCTAATCCACAGAACATATTAGAAGTCGAGCAATTTGTAACTGAATTAATGGCTAGGTATGAGATTCGTTCCGATCTCCATCCGAACATTTTAATTAGTTTAACCGAGGCCGTTAACAACGCAATCCGACATGGTAACTTGGAAGATGAAAACAAGATTGTCTCTGTTGACCTTAAAAAGAACAACGGAACACTTCATTTCAGGATTTGTGATGAAGGTCCTGGTTTTGATCCTGCTCGAGTGCCTGATCCAACGTGCCCTGAAAATCTTCAAAAAATTGGAGGGCGTGGTGTTTATATCATGCAACAATTATGTGATAAATTGTGCTATAAAAGCAATGGCTCCATTGTCGAACTGGAATTTAAATTATAATCTAGGTTACTCTTTCTAAAGCTATGAGCATTCGTTTTTATACGGAAGATTATCCTTTCCGTCCGAACCAAAAACGAAAACACTACGCATGGTTGAAAAAGGTTATCGCGTTTGAAAACAAAGAGCTGGATAAAATCAATGTAATCTTTTGCTCAGATCAATATCTTTTAAATCTGAATACAACTTTTTTAAATCATGATTATTTGACAGATGTTATAACTTTTCAATATGAGTCGGATCCTATCCTTGGGGATATCTATATTTCTATTGACCGGGTTAAAGAAAATGCGGTAATTTTTAAAAACTCATTTTTACAAGAACTTCGTAGAGTTATCGTGCATGGAATCCTACATCTTTGTGGATACCAAGACAAAAGTAAACAGCAGAAAGAAATAATGAGGTCTCTGGAATCAAAATATATTGAGCTATTCAATTAACTTCAAAGAAAAATATTCTTGTTTTTTCTATAAAAGATTGACCTATTATCTACTTCCTATTACTTTTGCAGCTTCAAATTTTTAGATAATCTATTATGGTAGTACTTAAATTCGGGGGTTCTTCTATTGCAAATGCAGAAAGAATCAAGAATGTTGTCAGTACAATAAGGGAAAAATATGTTTCGCCTTTTACGGTAGTCTTTTCAGCTTTTGGTGGTATTACGGATTTGTTAGTTCAAATGAGTCAAGAAGCAGAAGTTGGAAATAAAAAGTATTTTGAGCAATTCGAAGCATACTGTATACGTCATCGTGAAATAATAGAAAATCTTTTCTCCAAACCAAACACTGGTTTGGATGTCACTCAAAAGATTCAAGATTGGCACAATGTATTAAGACATGTGTTACAAGGTGTTTACCTAGTAAGAGAAGCTTCCGCTAGAACTACAGATTATATCTTGAGCTTCGGAGAACGCAACGCTTCATATATTATTTGCGCATATATGAGAAGTCAAGGAATTGATGCTGAATTCTTAGACGCAAGAAATATTATTAAAACAAATAGAGCTTTTGGTTCTGCTATTGTAGATTCAACGCTAACTTACCAAAATATTCAAACTCATTATAGCCAACATTCAGATAAAATTCAGGTTGTTACCGGTTTTATTAGTTCGGCAAAAGGTGGTTTAACAACTACTCTGGGGAGAGGAGGATCCGATTATACAGCTGCTCTTTTAGCTGCTGGTTTAAATGCTGCACGACTTGAAATATGGACAGATGTAAATGGTGTCCTTACTTCTGATCCAAGAAAAGTCAAAAAGGCATTCACTATTCCTAAGCTTTCTTTTCAAGAAGCTATGGAAATGTCACATTTTGGTGCTAAAGTTATTTACCCGCCGACCATCCAACCAATCTTAAACAAGGAAATTCCGCTGATTATTAAGAATTCTTTCAATCCTAATTTCAAAGGAACGCTAATTGAAAAAAAGAACGATCCACGAAGCCCCGCTGTAAAAGGTATATCATCAATTTCAAATATTGCCCTACTCACACTTCAAGGAAGTGGCCTTTTTGGAGTTCCTGGTATAGCGGCTAGATTATTCAGTGCCCTCGCCAAAAGAAAAATTAATGTAATATTAATAACTCAGGGATCTTCTGAGCACTCAATAAGTTTTGCTGTAAATCCAAAAGATGCATCAAAAGCCAAAGTAAGTATCGTTAAAGAATTTGCTTTGGAACTTGAAAAAGGTCTTGTTGAGCCTATTAAAATAGAATCCGATCTTGCCGTAGTTGCGATCATAGGTGAAAACATGCGCTATAGACCAGGTATAGCCGGTAGATTATTCACCTCACTAGGAAGAAATGGAATTAATGTCATTGCGATTGCTCAGGGTTCTTCCGAATTAAATATTTCGGTGGTCATAAATTCCCATAATGAGGCTAAAGCCTTGAATACGCTCCATGAAGCATTTTTCTTAAGTGACACGAACGTGTTGAACTTATTTATTATTGGAATTGGATTGATAGGAGGAACATTAATCAACCAAATAAGTAATCAAGCAAAGCAATTATTAGATAATCAATCCCTAGAAATTAATGTAGTAGGTATTGCAAACACGCAGAAAATGCTTTTTGCGAAAGATGGCGTTAATCTACAGAACTGGAGAGAAGATTTAATGAAAGATGGCGTTAAAACCAATTTGGTTGAATTTGTAAAGCAAGTTAAAAAGTTGAACTTATCAAATTCCATTTTTGTGGATAATACCTCTTCTACTGAAGTAACTGACTTATATAAAGATATATTAGATGCTTCTATCTCAATCTCTACTCCAAATAAATTAGCCACATCTTCTTCCCTTTCAAATTATTTCGCCTTAAAAGAACTCGCGACAAAAAAAGGCGTTTTATTCCGTTATGAAACGAATGTGGGTGCTGGCCTTCCTGTAATTACCACATTGAACGACTTAATGAATAGTGGTGATGAAATATTATCAATTGAAGGTGTCTTTTCTGGATCTCTATCCTATATCTTCAACTCATTTACCAGTAGTCAATCATTTAGCGAAGTAGTGCTAGAGGCTAAAAACCTAGGACTAACTGAACCTGACCCAAGGCAAGACTTATCTCTGATGGACTTTAAGCGAAAATTAGTGATTCTTGCTCGTGAAGTTGGCTTTAAATTGGAAACTGAAAATATTACTTCCGATAATTTGCTAAATGACGATTTAATAGCTGCTGAATCAGTTGAAGTATTCATGGAGAACCTATTATCTATTGACCCTATTTACAGCCAACTTATTTTAGATGCTGAGGCTAAGGGTAATAAATTAAGGGTGGTAGGTAGCATTTCTCCGGATACATCAGAGATTAGGCTTAAACAAGTGGATCAGCGCAATCCTTTTTACAATTTAGACGGTAGTGACAATATGATTGTTATTACTACAAAAAGGTATGCAAAGAGACCTTTAGTAATCAAAGGGCCTGGTGCTGGTGCTGAAGTAACAGCAGCAGGTGTATTTGCAGAAATTATTTATATTGGCAATCGTTTGGCTAAATCATATAAGTAGTTGATAATCAATAATATATGAATGATTTTGTAAAGGTGTTTGCTCCAGCTAGTGTTGCTAATTTGGCTTGTGGTTTTGATATTTTGGGTTTAGCGATTGAGCATCCAGGCGATGAAATAATAGCTCGAAAAAGTAATCATTCAGGGCTGAGAATTTCAAAAATTACTGGCGATAATGGATTACTTCCCTTGGATATAGAAAAAAATACAGCAGGTTATGCGGCAAAACAATTAATGATTACTCATGGTTGTCAAAATGTAGGGGTGGAGTTAGAAATCCATAAAAAAATGCCTTTTGGTAGTGGACTGGGTTCTAGTGCTGCAAGTGCTGCAGGGGCCGTTTTCGCAATAAGCGAACTACTATCACTTGAAATTTCAAAACGTGAAATGCTTGCTTCAGCAGTCTTGGGTGAACAAAGAGCGGATGGAGCATATCATGCAGACAATGTAGCGCCAGCTTTATTAGGTGGTATTGTATTAATTAGGGATAATACCACTTTGGATATTATTGAACTCCCAGTCCCTGAACAACTTTATGTATCTGTTGCTCACCCTGAAATTGAAATTCTTACTAAAGAGGCAAGAAACATATTATCTTCTGTGGTTCTGTTAAATCAACATGTAAAGCAAAACGGAAACCTGGGAGCATTTGTTGCCGGACTATATAAAAATGACTATGAGTTAATCTCGAGATCAATGAATGATCATATCATAGAGCCTCAAAGAAAAAAATTAATCCCCTGGTTTGATGATTTAAAATCAACATTGATAAAAACTGAATGCCTGGGTACAAGTATCTCGGGTTCAGGCCCATCTATCTTTGCTTTATCCAAAGGAGCTGCCAAAGCTGAAAAAGTTCATCAGATTATGGAATCGTTTTTTCAAAACCTTGTTATAGAACATCAAGTTTATACTTCAAAGATTAATTGCAAAGGAGCCCATAGAATATGAATTGCTACTCAACACTTAATCCTGCTTTGCGGGTACCTATTTCAAAAGCGATTTTGGATGGATTGGCAGATGATGGAAGTCTTTATATGCCAGAAAATATTCCAAGATTACCAGATGAATTTTTAAAAAATTTGAGTGATATTCCTTTTGAAACCATCGCCTTCGAAATTACAACCGCATTTCTCCAGAATCAGATTCCAAGAGAAGTATTATTATCCTTAATTAATGATGCAATCAATTTCCCTGCCCCTGTTTTTGAATTGGAAGAAAACCTCGGTGTTTTAGAGTTGTTTCACGGTCCTACCCTTGCTTTTAAGGATTTTGGTGCACGATTTATGTCCAGAATCATGAGTTACCTAAATAAGGAAAAACCTGATCTAACTATTCTTGTAGCTACTTCAGGAGATACTGGTGGTGCTGTTGCTTCTGGATTTTTTAATGTTCCTGGTATTCGTGTAATTATTTTATATCCTAAAGGCGGAGTAAGTTTTTTGCAAGAAAAACAATTGACAACATTAGGACGGAATATTACTGCACTTGAAATAGACGGAACTTTTGACGATTGTCAGACTCTAGTTAAGAAAGCCTTTGTAGATATTGAATGTAAAGATCGATTAAACCTCAGTTCCGCAAATTCAATAAATTTAGCCCGTCTGATTCCTCAGACTTTCTATTATTTTGAAGGGGTCAAACAAATTAAGACTAATAAAAACATCGTATGCATTGTACCCAGTGGTAATTTTGGAAATCTAACTGCTGGAGTTATGGCTAAAAGAATGGGATTAAATATTTCTCGTTTTATTGCTGCAACTAATATTAATGATGTAGTCCCTGCCTACCTTACGAATTCCATATACAAGCCGAAACCCTCCATTTCAACTGTGTCCAATGCCATGGATGTTGGAAATCCCTCAAATTTCGATCGTCTAATGGATCTGTATGGTTCCACGTGGAACCGTATCATCAAAGAGATTACTGGCTACCATTTTTCGGATGAAAAGACGCTGCAAACTATTGAAAAATGTTTTAAAGAACATGGTTATTTGCTTGATCCACACACTGCAGTAGGTTACCTTGCTTATTTAGCTGATCAGAGTCGATATGGTAATATTCATTATCTTCTTCTAGCAACTGCTCACCCTTCAAAATTTCTCGAAACTGTTGAAAAACAAATTGGGCAGAAGGTTAATATTCCTGCTCGTTTGGTTAATTTAAAAGATCTACCTAAAAAGAGTATTCTTCTTTCCAATAATTATTATTCATTTAAAGAGTATTTATTCAAGACTTTCTTTTAATGTTCCACGTGGAACATTGCATCAATTCTTCTTATATTTATCCCTCTTTAAAACTAAAACTTATTAAAATGAATTTTAGAGTATCGATGTTCATACTAAGTGTGTTCTCAAGTTTCATGCTTTTTGGACAAAGTGAAAATATCAATAAGGATCCTTTTAAACAGTTTGGAAGTGAACTTCCCACTCCCAATGTTTATAGAACTGCTGCAGGTGCTCCTGGTCATCAATATTGGCAACAAAAAGCCGATTATAAAATCAATCTAGAGTTAGACGATGATAATCAAAAGATATCCGGGAGCGAAACCATTACCTATCATAATAATTCTCCAGATCAATTAGAATATTTATGGTTGCAATTGGATCAAAATATGCGTGCAAAGGACAGTGATTCCTATAAAATTACGGGAAGCAGTATACAGGATAAAGTATCCGACCGACAATTAAAGTCTTTAGAACCACAATTTGATGGCGGATTTAAGATCGAAAAAGTTGTCGATAATAATGGTAAAAACTTGATCTATAAAATTGTCAAAACGATGATGCGCATAGATCTACCTAAGCCTTTACTTCCTGGAGAAAGCACCATTTTTAATGTTGGATGGTGGTATAATATTAATAACCATCGAGTAGATAGAGGTAGATCCGGATATGAGCATTTTGATGAAGATGGTAATAATGTCTATGTAATAGCCCAATTCTTTCCTCGTATGTGTGTCTATAACGAAGTAGATGGATGGCAAAACAAACAATTTCTAGGCCGAGGTGAGTTCACCCTTACCTTTGGTGACTATGAAGTAAACATCACCGTGCCTGCTGATCACTTAGTAGCATCTACGGGAGAATTACAAAATCCCAAAGATGTACTGACCAAAAAACAAATAAATGCTTTAGCTAAAGCCGAAGAAGAGTTTGAACAACCAGTGATAATAGCTTCTCAAGAAGAAGCCAATGAAAAAATCAAGTCCAAATCAACCAAGAAAAAAACTTGGACTTTTAAAGCTGAAAATGTAAGAGATTTTGCTTTTGCTTCTTCCAGGCGGTTTATTTGGGATGCCATGGGTGTAAAAATGAGTGATGGCCGGGTGGTTAAAGCTATGTCCATGTATGTAAAAGAAGGAAATCCATTATGGGAAAAATATTCTACCAAAGCGGTGGCGCATACAATCAAATGGTATTCCCATTATACTTTCGATTATCCTTACCCTGTAGCTTGGTCTATTGATGGAAGCATGGGCATGGAGTACCCTATGATTTGCTTTAATTTTGGTCGATGTGAAGAAGATGGTACTTATACCCAACGGACCAAATACGGCCATATTGGAGTCATTATTCACGAAGTAGGACACAATTGGTTTCCCATGATTGTAAACTCAGATGAACGACAATGGACTTGGATGGATGAAGGTTTAAACTCTTTCGTACAATACTTAGCTCAGCAACAATGGGAACGAAATTATCCACATAGAAGAGGTCCTGCCGACAAGATTACGTCATATATGGATAATGATAAAAAATATTTGACTCCAATCATGTCGAATTCAGAATCACTTTATGAATTTGGAAATAATGCATATGCTAAACCAGCTACCGCTTTGAATATTTTAAGAGAAACTATACTAGGTAGAGATCTTTTTGATTACGCCTTTAAAACATATGCAAATAGATGGAAATTTAAACAACCTACACCCGCTGATTTATTTAGAACTATGGAAGATGCATCAGGCGTAGATCTTGATTGGTTCTGGAGAGGTTGGTTTTATACAACTGATCATTGTGATATGACAATTAAAAATGTGAACCATTATAAGATCGATCCAAAAAATCCAGAAATCGTTAAACTTCAACAAAAAGAAAGAAGGGAAGAGGCTCCTAAATACATTACCGAGATTAGAAATGAAACAGAAATTGAAAAAACTTATTCGGAAATTGATGAGTCAATCATTGATTTTTATTCAACATATGATCCACTTAAAATAGATAATCTGGATAAGGAAGAGTATAATAAATATCTAAACAATCTGGATTCTGAAATGAAAGAACAACTCTCTTCTCAAAAAAATTATTATGAAATTGAAATTGAAAAATTAGGTGGATTAGTAATGCCAGTAATATTACAATTTGAATATGTGGATGGTACAAAAGAAGATATTCGCATTCCTGCAGAAATATGGAAATTAAAACCGGATAATCTGGTGACCAAAGTTTTTCCAACAGACAAAGAAATTAAACAAATAACTTTGGATCCCTATTTAGAAACAGCAGATACTGATACTGGGAATAATTATTTTCCTCCTCGTCCTAAAGAAGCTAGTCGATTTGAATTGTTTAAGGGTAGACAACGATTTGGTCCTGGAGGTGAGAATCCTATGCAACGAGCCAATCGGGCAAAGCAAATTATAAAACCTTGAAATAAAGAAACTTGGAACAGTAATTTATTTAAGATTATTTTTTTCCAAAAAGGTACTTAATATCTCATTAAATTGTTGTGGATGCTCCATCATTGGAGCGTGTCCACACTTATCAACAAATTCCAGTACTGAATTATTAATGAGCTCATTAAACTTTTCCGCAACAAAAGGAGGAGTAACTTCATCCTGTTTTCCCCATACCAATAGAGTAGGCGAGTGAATGGCTGATAACTTGTTTTCGAGGTTATGTCTAATGGCAGATTTTGCTGTGGATATTATGCGGATAGCTTTATTACGGTCATTTACTATATCAAAAATATCATCAACTAATTTTTTAGTTGCAACATCAGGATCATAAAATGTTTTCTTAGTCACATTTTCTATATACTCATAATTGCTTCTCTTTGGAAAAGTCGATCCCATTGCACTTTCAAATAATCCAGAGCTACCAGTGAGTATAATGCTTGCAATCTTTTCAGGTTTTTCCAACGCAAATAGCAAAGCTATATGTCCTCCAAGTGAATTTCCCAATACGTTTATTTGACTGTATTCTTTTTCTTCAACAAAATCGGTTACGTATTTAAGCAAGCCGGATAAAGATGCTTTCCGAAGGGGTAAATCAAATATTGGTAACACCGGCACAACCACGTTCATTTTCTTACTGAAGTGCTCCACCAATCCTTCAAAATTGCTTAACGAACCGAATAACCCATGTAGTAATAATAATACCTTATCCTTTGACTTTCCTGATTCCAGATACTTAAATTGGCCTTCCTCTTTAATTTGATAATTCATTTCCCTTTCTCTTCAATCGCCAAAGATACTATTTCTCAGGGCGTATTTGAAAATTAATCAATAACACAGAAGCTAAAAGAAAAATCGCAAACGCCTGATGAAACACTCCGTACCAAAGTGGAATATTTCCTTTACAATTTATTACAGTTAAAATGCCCAAGATAATTTGCGCAAATGTTAATCCAAGCATCCACTTTGTGGATTTTGTAAAAAATAAATTCTCTATACGCCTAGAAATAAAAAAATAATATATGACCACAGTACCAAACAAATAAGCTGTCATTCTATGAAAAAATTGCACAATCATAGCCATGAAATGGTTTTCATCATAATTAATAAATGTTGATGCATTCCAGACCGCGGCCTTAAATAGATCTTTTGGTACCATATATCCATTCATATCCGGCCAGGTCGGATAGGCCAAACCGGCTTTCATTCCAGACATAATTCCTCCAAGAAAAATCTGCAATGCCAATATGGCTAATAAAAATCTGGCCCATCTTTGCAATGAAGCTGGTAGAACAGTTCTCTTCTTCCCAAAAACTTCTTCAAAATATACCCACCATAAATAACCAAACAATAATAAGGCAAAACAAAGGTGTAGCGTCAATTTATAAGCATTCACCCATGGTCTGTTTACCAGACCAGAAGCCACCATTATCCATCCAAATGAAGCCACTAATACGGCTAGTAAAATTACATTCAAAAGCCGCCGCATCAACATCCTATTTATCAATCCTTTCTTCCAAAAAATTATAAAAGGAATCAGAAAAACAAAACCCATGAGCCTGGCCCATAAACGATGGAAATATTCCCAGAAGTAGATAAACTTAAATTCAGATAAGGTCATCCCCTCATTAATCTTTTCATATTGAGGCGTTTTTTTGTATTTGCTAAATTCAGTTTGCCATTTATTATTATTCATTGGAGGAAGAGATCCTGTAATGATTTCCCACTTAGTAATTGATAAACCAGATCCTGTAAGCCTAGTGACACCTCCTATAAAGATTTGAAAAAAAATCATAATCAGCCCAACCAACAACCAAATTTGTACATATACTTTACTATTCATTAACCTATCTTATTTCGATCAACAATTCTATTCGTTATAATAATATTTTCTTTTTTATTAAATACAAACACTATTATTATTACTTATGTTGATTTGTTAACAACTTGAAGTTAAATAAATAGGTAAATTAAGATTGCACAATTTTATCTATTTTATTCTACTTATTACCAACACACTAAATATTTTATTGTCAATGGATTATATTATTTATCCACACTCTTACAAGTTTGGATATTGTTGATAACTTAATTATTCTAAACTATAAATTAATCCATTAATGTTGTTGATAAATAATTTGATTTTGTTGAATTAATAAAAGGATGTACTAAATTGGTTACCTATCTGGATGTTATCGACATAACTGAAAAACTTATCAACACATATAGAAAATATTTATATTATATATCTAAATATTAATGAACATCTAATAAATATTAATTAAAATGAATGTTAATAATATATGCGCGTATTAATACAAAGATGCAAACAAGCCAAAGTAGAAATTAATCATAAAGAAGAGAAAAATATTTCTGAAGGAATGGTGGTGCTTCTAGGAATTGAAATCAAAGATACAGAAGAGGATATATATTGGTTAATAAATAAAATTAAGAACCTAAGAATTTTCAATGACGAAGATTCAATAATGAATAAATCGGTCATAGATATTAAAGGTGAACTTCTCATAGTCAGTCAATTTACGTTGCATGCTAGTACGAAAAAAGGAAACCGTCCATCATATATAAGAGCAGCTAAAGCGCCTGTTTCCATACCGTTATATAACATGTTTGTAAATGAATTGAAGAAAGAAACGGGATTAAAGATTGAAACGGGAAAATTTGGAGCTGACATGCAAGTACATTTAATAAATGATGGACCGGTTACAATTTTTATTGATTCAAAAATTCGAGAATAATGACCCTTAACGAAATGCAGTCAACTATTGATAATTGGATTAAAACATATGGCGTAAGGTATTTTCATCAATTGACCAATTTAGGAATTATGAGTGAAGAGGTAGGTGAAATGTCAAGGTATATTGTTCGAATATATGGTGAACAATCATTTAAAAACCCTGCTGATGAAAAAGAGGCTCATGCTCGCCTAGCCGAAGAAATGGGGGATGTTCTATTTGTACTCACTTGTTTAGCTAATCAATGCGACATAAATCTTGAAGAAACACTAAAAAAAAATCTTAAAAAAAAATCTAACCGAGACGCGATCAGACATAAGGAAAATCAAAAGCTCAAGTAATCAGTTTTGAAGCTCTAATCTTTTTCAACCAGTAAATAGAAGCAATAATATAAATAATTAAGCAGATGAGACTCCCCACTAAAAGATTTTCTGAATAATCTTGTAGGATAAAAAAATCATATATTCCGTGGATAATAACTACGAAAAATACGGCAAATAATATGATCACCCACTTTCTATATTTTGTTATTCGAAAATGATAAGCAGCAAAAATAATCCCCATGAAAATACCAAAGGTTGCGTGAGCAGGAATTGCTGTAAATGCTCTTATTAAAGATGTTTCGATTCCATAAACATATCCATATAAAACATTTTCAATAGTTGCAAAACCCATCGAAATAAACAAACTATATAAAATTACATCGGATGGTCTATCTAAAGATTTTGAAAAGTAACAGATAAAAAAAAGGGCAATAAACTTAAGAAGTTCTTCCGGCAACGCCACCCATAAAAATGCTTCTTTTGAGACAGTAAAAAAGTTACTTGTCGATGAAAAATCGCTTTCAAAAAGAAACTGCTCAAAATAAAAAGCAATAAAAGAAATAACCACCCCGACTAAAAAGGAAATAATTATTGTAATTAATGATTCTTTTGTCTTTTTCTCAATGAATAAGTAACCAAGCAGACAAATAATTAAACCGGGAATAAAACTTACTATCAAAACAAGATCCTGCATAATAACTGCTAAAATATTTTAGTTTCTCTAAAGATCTAAGCAAATAGTGGCAAACATGAAATATTTCGGGTAATAAGTAATATTTTAGTATTTCACTTGAACAAATAATGAGGAGTCAAATAGCAGAAAGGGAAAAATTAGAAAAAGAATTGCATTTGAAACAATTGCAAATCAAAAGTTTGTTGACAATAACTCAAGCAATTAATGACAATGTAAGTGCTCAAGGATTATATAATATGTACAAGTCTTTTCTGAACTGGGAAATGGGGGTGAAAAAAATGGCTTTATTTATTAAATCCAATGGTAGTTGGAATTGTACAAGCAGTATAAATATTGAATCCGTTTATCTTACTAGCAAATTTGGAGAAAAACTAACTAAATATCAAAGACTTCATAAAATAAATAATCAAGATGAAATTTCGCTACAAGTTTTTGACATTGTTATACCTGTATATCACAAAGAACAACCAATAGCCTATTCATTAATTGGTGAATGCGGAGAGAATGAAGATATCTATTCTAAGATTCAATTTATTACCACGATAACCAATATCGTAGCAGTGGCAATAGAAAACAAAAGATTGTTCAAACAACAATTAGAAAGAGAGCGACTAAAAAAAGAGATAGAGTTAGCTAGTGAAGTCCAAAAAATGCTTATTCCAAACGTACTTCCTAAAGGTAAAGGATTTGATTTGGCTAGCATTTATAAACCGCACTTTAATATTGGAGGTGATTATTTTGACTATATTTTCATCAATGATCACAAATTTGTTTTGTGCATTGCAGACATATCAGGTAAAGGAGTAGCGGCTGCACTTTTAATGTCCAATATACAAGCGACAATAAGAAATTTAGTTCAAGATGAACTTCCGCTAATTTCGATAGTTAGGCAACTCAACCGACGAGTTTTTGAGCTTACTAAAAGCGATAAATTTCTCACGTTCTTTATTGCTCAAATTTGCATGAAAGAAAAGCAACTTAATTATATTAATGCCGGACATTTTCCTCCACTTTTTTTTCAGGACCAAAAGATCCAATTCTTGAGAAAAGGATGTACGATCATTGGTGCATTTGAGGAATTGAAAGATATAGAAGAAGGCAGGTTACCGATTGACAAGGAAACGTTATTGCTTACATTTACTGATGGATTAACAGACCTTCAAGATGAACAGGGAAATTATTTTGATGAAGATCGATTATCTGGATTTATGCAAAAAAATCATTATCTAAATGCTTCTCAATTTAACAATGAATTGATGAGTGAAGTCACATCTTTTAGTAATGGAAATATGTTTCCAGATGATATTGCCGTATTAACTTGTAAACTTTTTGGCGAATAAAGGAATTGATAATAATAACTATGGCTAGAAAAGATAAAAATACAGCAGCATTTATCTCATTGGTTTTTGGGTGGTTTGGAATGCATCAGATATACCTAAAAAAGCCTGGACGGGCGATATTTTTTATTGCTGCTCTCTTATTAGTTAAACCTGCCCTTTTAGGATTTTTCGTTGCAGCCATGATGGGATTCGTAAATGCGCTTGTGCTTATGATGATGCCGCAACAAAGGTTTGATCAAGTCTATAACAGCGGTACCAGTTCAAAGCGGCCTTGGGATCAGAGACGGGATTATTCCCGAAGGGATTATGATCGAGAACAACGCTGGGAACGAAGACAACAATCCAGGACGAATTCTCCCAGACAAAGTAGTTCCGGACCGTCACCTGTTAGAAGACCAGGAAATACACAGCGACCAATCAGAAATGTAAGACCTGCTCAACCTAGAAAACCTAACCCTTTTAAAATTTCCGGTGTAAAAAGATATAAGGATTACGATTACGAAGAGGCTATAAAGGATTTCAATAAAGCCCTGGAGATAGAACCTAAAGATATTGCCACACATTTTAATATTGCATGTGCTTATTCCTTAACAGAGCAACCATCACTTTCATTTCAACATTTACACAAAGCAGTAGTTTTAGGATTCAATGATTTTGAAAAAATCAAAACTCATGATGATCTAGCTTTTTTACGAATCCAACCAGAGTTTGAAAAATTTAAAGAGAACAATTTTCTATTGTCTGAACAAGAAGCACCTAAAGTGATTCCCGAAAAAGATAAAGCGCAAGATGATGTTTTTTTAGGGCAGCTTAAAAAATTAGCTGAATTAAGAGAAAAAGGATTAATTACGGAAGAAGAATATGTTCAAGAAAAAAGAAAATTAACCAATTAATAGTGATGCAAGCAAAGGATTTAATATCAAATGAGGTTATGCCTATTCAGACTTCGGATACTGGAAGAGCGGCTCTACTGGTGATGAATGACCATTATGTTAAACATCTACCTGTTTTAAAGGATGATGAATATATTGGGATGATTTCGGAGGATGACCTTTTGGATCATTCACTAGATTTGCCTATACAAGAAATCGTAAGGGGGGATATTAAATTTTCGGTATTTCAATCAGATCATTTATTTATGGTTTTAACCAAAATGGCTGAATTACATCTTACGGTTCTTCCTGTATTAGATGAAGATAGAAACTATCTAGGAGCCATCAAACAAGAAGAAGTTCTTCACTATTACTTAAAAACCTTTTCATTTATTGAACCGGGAAGTATTTTGGTAATGGAAATGAATAAACGAGATTATTCCCTTTCAGCTATAAGCCGTATTATAGAATCAGAGAACGCTCATATATTGAGTTCATTTCTTTCAAAAAGTCAAGATGCGGAAAAAATAAATCTAACACTAAAATTAAATATTCTAGAAATAAACAACCTCAAGGCTACCATGGAACGCATGGGATATACTATTTATGCTAGCTACCAAGAAGCTGAATACTTCAACACGTTGCAAGAAAGATATGATGCTTTTATGCACTATCTTAATATGTGACATGTGCACACGATTACGAATAAGATTTTCAATCACTTTTATTTTCTTATCCATAGTACTTATTCATGCCCAAAATGAATACATAATTGTTGACAGTATTGCCATTGAAGGCAATAAAAGAACGAAAGGATCCATACTATTCAGGGAATTATTGTTTAGTGCTGGAGATACAATTTCTCTTTTACAATTACCGCAAAAAATAAATTCAAGCAAGCAGAATCTATTAAATACTCAACTATTCAATTTAGCAGAAATTAATATAAAAAAATGGAAATCAGATAACAGAGTCAATATCCTTGTCACGGTATCAGAATCATGGTATTTTTTTCCTGCACCAATTTTTGAATTGGCGGATCGCAACTTCAATGTATGGTGGGAAGAACAAAATAAATCTTTGAAAAGAATTAATCTAGGTGCCCGACTGAAATACTTAAACATGAGTGGGCATAGAGATGAATTGAAGGCAATTTTACAAACGGGATATACAGAGAAATACGAATTGGAATATACTTTTCCGTATTTAAACAAAGCAAAAACCATTGGGGCTTTTGGAAACGTTGTATTCTCAAAGAATAAGGAGGTAAACTATATAAATGCTGAAAACAAACAACTTTTTCATTCCGAGAATGATATAGATCTTTTTAAAAGATTTCGCGCAAAATTCGGTATTTCTTATAGACCTAATTTTTATTCAACTCATTTTTTAAGATATGAATTCCATTCAAATATCGTTGATACTTTAATCATAAATAGATTTAATTCAGGGTACTTTGGAAATTCTCAGAACAAGCAATCGTATGGATTAATTGAATATGCTTTCGAATATGATGAACGTGATCTAAGAATATACCCTAGGAAAGGCTATTTTATACAGGGAAAACTCAGGAAAATTGGTTTATTCGGTAAAGACCAAAATCATCTGAACGTACGATTTCTTTTTCAGTTTAGCCTTCCCTTATTAAAAAGAAGCGCGTTCACAAACCAGTCGATTGTTCAGACTATAATTGAGTTTGATAAAATTTCTTTTAATTTATCCCAGGGCCATGGATATGGCGATGATTATTTACGTGGATTCGAATTTTATGTGATTGATGCCCAAAGGTTTTTTATAAATAAAAGCAAAGGGAAATGGTCAATACTACAAAAGACCATTAATTTTAAAAAATGGATGCCAATTAAACCTTTAAAAATTATGCCTTTACAAATCTATTTAAGTGGGAATTTTGATTTTGGATATTTTAAGGATGAGTATTATAGTGAATTGAGTCCTTTAGCCAATAAATGGATACACAGTTATGGCCTTGGCATTGATTTAGTACTATATAATAACTATGCTTATACCGTTGAATATAGTATTAATCAATTTCAGGAGAAAGGTATATTTTTACACCTTAATGTAGGATTATAAAATGAAGGTATTACTTTATGGACATAAGGTTAATGATGCCGATATTAAATATATAGCTGATTTATACCAAACTATCTTTGACGCAAACCACCAATTATACATATATGAACCATATTTTGCTCAAATAAATAGAAAATTTGAGATCAGTCAGAAGATAAAACTTGTTGAATCATATGATTCTTTAAAAAGAGAACACTGTGATATATTAATCTCATTAGGAGGGGACGGGACCATTTTAAGAGCGGCAACATTAATTAGGGAATTGAATATTCCTATTTTAGGTATAAACCTAGGAAGATTAGGATTTTTATCAAACCTTGATAAAACTAAAACTGTAAATGTTTTAAGCCTGATCGAAGAAAAGAATTATGAATTAGATAGCCGTTCATTACTAACCTTAGAAACCAAATCTCCAATTTTTGGTAAAACAAAATTTGCGCTCAATGATTTCACCTTATTGAAGCGTGACACATCATCCATGATAACCATCCATGCCTATGTTAACGATCAATTTCTGAACACGTATTGGGCAGATGGGCTCATAATTTCTACACCTACTGGTTCTACAGGTTATTCTTTAAGTTGTGGAGGACCCATTATTTTTCCATCATCAAAAAATTTTGTTATTACCCCGGTAGCTCCTCACACGCTTACCGCCAGACCTATTATTATTCCGGATGATAGCAAAATTCGATTGCATGCTGAAGGAAGAACCGATAACTTTCTTTGTACACTTGATGCAAGAGCAGAATTCATTGATTCTTCCGTTGACTTACTGCTAAAAAAGTGCGATTTTATGATTAATTTAATTCGGTTTCAGGAACAAACTTTTTCGCAGACAATTAGGGAAAAATTGAATTGGGGAATCGATTCAAGAAACTAGATTTAAAATTAAATGTTTGATCAAAACACATATCAATTACATTCTCGGATCTATAATAGTTTTTGTTCTATACCAAATGAAAAATATTTGCAAAAGATCCATTATTTCGAAAAGAATGAAAAACTAATTGATAATCTTCTGGAGCAAGAAAAATATTTCATTTACTGCGAATATGCGCATGCGCTCTTTAGTCTGGGTGTATACAATAAGTTTATTCCATATTGCAATCAGGTTTTAGCCATGTCACTTGAACCTACAATGGAAGAAAATTGCAAAATGTTTAGAAAACTACTAGCTAGAAAAGCGTCCGCGTTATATAAAGTTGGATCTTACCTCGAATCAATCCATATATGCAAGGAACTCTTAAAGATGAAGCAAACGGAGGAAGGTACTCAATCAATTTATATTAAATCTCAAAAACGAATTGAAAGAAATCATAGTCGAATATTTAAAGGAATATTAATCATTACGATATCCACGTTGTTAATTATATATTTTATAAAGTCCATTTTTCTGGCGTCATTTTATCCTAATTTGGAACCTTATATTGATTATCTTCTTTTATGTATTTTACTTGCTATTTTCGTTCAAATTATATGGAATGAACGATTAGTCCATAAAAGAGCTAAAAAAAATCTTCTTGATTTTCTGACAGAGTTGCAGAAATAAATTCGATTACTCTGTAAAAAGGCTTTTGTAAATATGATCAAGCCATTATGGCAGTAAAAAATTAATAATAACGAGGTGGTACGAAATCTGCTCTATTCATTTATTTATTAATAGAAAAATCAAAATGTCGAATCTTTTCACAAATACCCTAAAAAAAGTCTTCGGGACTAAACAAGATAAAGACGTAAGCAAATATATGCCACGAGTACATGAGGTTAATGAATGGTATGAAAAATTCAATTCATTACCGGATGAGGAGCTAAGGAATAAAACAATTGAATTCAGAGGACGTATAAATGAACATCTTCAAGGAATTGATGAAGATATAGAAGCCCTGAAAAATGAATCGGAAGAAGAAAAAGATCAGTTGGCAAAAGAAGATTTATTTAAACAAATCGATAAACTGATTAAAGAAAAAGATAAGCACCTAGAAGATATATTAAATGAAATTTTACCGGAAGCATTTGCTGTTGTTAAGCAAACGGCAAATCGATTTAAGAATGCAGATTCTATTGAAGTCACAGCAACAGATTTTGATAAAGATATAGCAGCAAAGGGTTCTTATGTTAAGATTAAAGGAGATAAAGCTGTATGGAGCTCTTCTTGGGTAGCTGCAGGAGGAGAGGTTGATTGGAACATGGTTCACTATGATGTTCAGTTGATTGGTGGGATGGTACTCCATGATGGAAAGATTGCAGAAATGGCTACAGGCGAAGGCAAAACATTAGTCGCTACACTACCAGCTTATTTAAATGGACTTTCGGGACTAGGTGTGCATGTGATCACGGTGAATGATTACCTGGCTCGAAGAGATAGTGAGTGGATAGGACCAATTTTTGAATTTTTGTTCCTCACTGTAGATTGTATAGACAAGTATAAACCTCACACTGAACAAAGGAAAAAAGCATATCAGTGTGATATTACCTATGGAACGAACAATGAATATGGATTTGACTATTTACGGGATAATATGGTTAGGTCTCCGGAAGAACTAGTACAAGGCAAGCACCATTTTGTAATGATAGATGAAGTGGATTCTGTCCTAGTGGACGATGCTCGCACACCATTAATCATTTCAGGACCTGTACCAGAAGGATCTGAAGAACAAGAATACAACTCACTCAAACCAAAAGTCGAA
The DNA here is from genome assembly GCA_024639065.1 of Lewinellaceae bacterium. Classification (GTDB taxonomy): domain Bacteria; phylum Bacteroidota; class Bacteroidia; order Chitinophagales; family Saprospiraceae; genus JAHEJC01. The sequence continues at coordinate 51,922 of JAHEJC010000002.1, forward strand.
TCGCTAATCGCAGCACAGCGGAAATTGACGACGGATTTTTTAGCGAAAGCTAAAAAACTATTTAGTAATGGAAACACAGGATATGAAGAAGATGATTCGGGAATGGCCCTATTGAGAGCCCATCGCGGACTGCCCAAATATAGACCGTTAATAAAATTTTTAAGTCAAGATGGAGTAAGAATAACCTTGCAGAAGGCGGAGAATTTCTATATGCAAGAACAAGAAAAAAATATGCATATCGCAGATGAACCATTGTTATTCACCATTGATGAAAAAAACAGGAATGTAGAATTAACGGAGAAAGGGGTTGAGTTTCTTTCCAAAGGGGAGAACGAACCAACTTTTTTTGTCATGCCTGACATCGCTTCGGAAATGCAAGCAATAGAGTCAGATGAAAATTTAGACAATAATAGTAAACTTGAAAAAAGGCAAACGCTTATACAAGACTATTCCTTAAAGTCAAGAAGATTACACAGTGTTTCTCAACTATTAAAAGCGTATACGTTATTTGAAAAAGATGAAGAATATGTAGTCCTGGATGGACAAGTTAAAATTGTAGATGAGCAGACCGGTAGAATGATGGAGGGTAGGCGCTATTCAGATGGACTACACCAGGCCTTGGAAGCCAAGGAAAGTGTAAAAGTAGGTGATATCACTCAGACGTATGCAACCATTACACTCCAGAACTATTTCAGAATGTATCACAAACTTTCCGGAATGACAGGAACAGCGGAAACAGAAGCGGGAGAGTTTTGGGAAATTTACAAATTGGATGTAGTCGTTATTCCAACGAACAGGCCTATTGTGAGAGATGATCGAGAAGACCTAGTCTTTAAAACAGCCCGTGAAAAGTATAATGCAGTTATTGATGAGATTGTAAATCTCAGTAATGCAGGTAGACCGATTTTGGTGGGAACAACTTCTGTAGATATTTCGGAAAAGCTTAGCAGAATGCTTCAGCTAAGAGGAATCAAGCATAATGTATTGAACGCAAAACAACATCAAAGAGAAGCTGAAATTGTTGCTGAAGCAGGAAAACCAGGTAACGTCACTATCGCTACAAATATGGCCGGTCGAGGAACAGATATTAAGATTAATGATCAGGTCAAAGCAGCAGGGGGGCTGGCAATAGTTGGGACTGAACGACATGATTCGAGAAGAGTGGATCGACAGCTTCGAGGTCGAGCTGGCAGGCAAGGAGATCCAGGATCTAGTCAGTTTTACGTATCGTTGGAAGATAATTTGATGCGGCTTTTCAGATCAGAAAGAATCGCAAAGGTTATGGATAAAATGGGCCATAAAGATGGTGAAGTCATTCAGCACTCCATGATTTCAAAATCTATTGAACGGGCTCAGAAAAAAGTTGAAGAAAACAATTTTGGGATACGGAAGAGGTTATTGGAATATGATGATGTAATGAACATTCAGCGAGAGGCTATTTATAAAAGAAGAAATCATGCCCTTCAAGGAGAACGACTTTCAGTGGATTTACACGCGATGTTTAGTGGCCTGACCGAAACATTAGTAGAGGAAGGAAAATCATATGGCGATTATGATGCTTTTAGGAATAGGTCCATTGCCGTTTTGGGTTTAGATCCAACCATTGATCCCGTAGCATTTAAAGAAGCTTCAACTGAAGAATCAACCAATAAACTTCAAGAGCAACTGTTTGAGCAATATGACAAAAAGATGTTCCAAATAAAGGAAGTGATAATGCCTATAATCAAAAATGTTTACGAAAACGAAGGGCATCGCTTTAAACGGATTGCCATCCCTTTTTCCGATGGTAGGGCGAAAGCATTACCAATATCTGCAAGTTTAGAGGAGGCCGTCAAGTCCAAAGGAGAGTCTATACAAACAGATATTGAAAAGGCTTTGGCGCTTGCTTTGATTGATGATTCTTGGAAGGAACATTTGCGAGGAATGGATGAATTAAAAGAATCTGTTCAAGCAGCTTCTTTTGAGCAAAAAGATCCTTTGGTTGTTTATAAGATGGAAGCCTACGATCTTTTCGAAACCTTGATTTATAAAATTAATGAGGAGGTAGTCTCCTATTTGATGCAAGGCAAGCTATTGATTGACCGAGGAGATCAAGTACAAGAGGCAAGACAGCAAAAAACAGATTTAAGCAGAGTAAGAACTAATCGCAGTCCTGAAGAGGAAGCGAGAAGAAGAGCTGCTGCAAGTGCAGGAAGGGAAGAAAGAAAAAAAGTTGAAACCTTCAGAAGAGTTGAAAAGAAAGTGGGCAGAAACGAGCCTTGTCCTTGTGGAAGCGGTAAGAAATTCAAACATTGCCATGGTAAAAAATAGGCTATATTTGTATTAAATAATTAATATGTTATTGGGTTTAAGAATTTTGACTATCGGTGTATTTTTCATGCCAGTTTTGAATTATGCTCAAGTTCAGGTAAATGAAGATGCAAATGTACAGAAGGTGGTAGGTTGGTATAAAAATTTAAAAGCAAATCAAAGTAAAATAGATGGATGGTCCGTTCAGATAATTTCAACTCGAGACCGAAGAAAAATGGAAGAAACCAAATCCATGTTTCAATTACGATATCCACAATACGCTATTGATACAGATTATCTTGAGCCACTTTATCGCTTACGAGTTGGCAGCTTCATGAATAAATTGGACGCATTATCATTGAGAAATGATCTCCGAAGTCAATTTCGTTCTGCCCTTTTAATCAAACAAGAATTTACAAAATCTGACTTTTATTAATCCATGGCCAAGCCAATAGCGCATGTAAAAAGTTTTGATTGGCTCACGTTGGTCTTGTACCTCAGTTTAGTAGCAATTGGAGGTCTGATGATATATGCCGCCGAATACAAGGTAGACGATTCAGGAATCTTTCATTTTACTTGGTCTTCAGCAATTGGTAAGCAAATAATGTGGACCGCTATTTCCCTTGCGGTTTTTGTGGTTACGTATTTCATCGATAGCAAATTTTGGAGCACATTCGCCTATCCAATTTATTTTATTGCGATGGTATTATTGGTCCTGGTATTATTGGTGGGCTCTACTATTAAAGGGTCAACATCTTGGTTTTCTTTCTTTGGTTTTTCTTTTCAGCCCGCTGAATTTGGAAAGGTCGGTGCTGCATTGGCACTTGCAAGTTATCTGAGTTATCATAAAACTTCTTTAAAAGTAACTAAACACATTTTAATAAGCTGCGCCATTTTCTTTTTTCCGGCTATGCTCATTTTGCTTCAGCCAGATGCGGGATCCGCCTTGGTTTTTATGTCTTTCTTCATTATAATGTTCAGAGAAGGTCTTTCTCCGTATTTATATTTAATTATGTTTTGTCTTATTGGATTATTTTTGGGATCACTGGTTATACCCATATTTTCTGTCTTTCTAATTCTTTTATTAATAGCCAACGCTTTTTTAATCACCTTATTAAAAGATAATAGCACCCCCATCTTACTTACTTTTGGAGCTGTTTTAATTGTTTCTCTGATAGCATTATTTACAAACCTGGCATTTGAGTTGTTGATAGTGAACATTCTAATATTCATTGCCTTCGGAGGTATGCTCTTAAGACAAGGAAAATTCAAACCGCTATTTATCATTATACCCACCTTATTATTCGCCGGAGGATTGGCCTTTTCTTCTTTATATATGTTTGAAAATGTATTGGAGCCCCATCAGCAAGATCGTATCAATGTTTGGCTAAGACCAAATTTATCCGACCCTCAAGGTTCGCTTTATAATGTAAGACAGTCAAAACTTGCTATTGTTTCTGGAGGATTAAAAGGTAAAGGCTTTCTAAATGGGACACTTACTAAATTGAATTACGTACCAGAGCAATCTACCGATTTCATATTTAGTACAATAGGAGAAGAACAAGGCCTATTAGGTGCATTCGGGATTATTGTAATTTTTGTATTACTTATGTTAAGGATTACTGTGATCGCAGAACGGTCAAGGCTCCCATTTGGCAGAATATTTTCGTATGGAGTAGCGGGTATCCTATTTTTTCATTTTTTTATAAATATTGGAATGACCATGGGATTGGTCCCTGTCATTGGAATTCCACTTCCTTTTATCAGTAAAGGAGGAACATCATTATTAGCTTTTAGTATATTAATTGCCATCATATTAAGACTAGATAGTCAACGATTTTCTCTATAAGATGAAAAAATGGTTTGAATTACAATATCAAGACTCAAAATCAAATGCCAGGGCAGGTATAATTAATACGGATCATGGTCAAGTACTCACTCCAGTTTTTATGCCAGTGGGTACATTGGGTTCTGTAAAATCAATTAATCAGAATCAATTAAATCAAGAAATTGGCGCACAAATAATACTTGGAAATACGTATCATCTCTACTTAAGGCCAGGAAAAGATATTATTAGATCAGCAGGAGGACTTCATAAATATATAAGTTGGAACGGCCCCATGCTAACAGATAGCGGTGGATACCAAATATTTTCTCTTTCCCAAAATAGAAAAATTGAAGAAGAAGGAGCAGTTTTCACCTCACATATTGATGGCTCTAAACATTTGTTTACCCCAGAAAACAATATTGAAGTTCAACGAGCAATTGGTGCGGACTTCATTATGGCTTTTGACGAATGTACTCCTTACCCTTGCGAGTATGCTTATGCTCTAAAGTCACTAGAGCTTACACACCATTGGTTGGATCGAGGAATTAAAAAACACCAAAATACATCCCTTGATCATCCATACGAACAATTGTTTTTGCCAATTATTCAAGGATCTGTTTATCCTAACTTACGGGAAAAATCTACGCAAATTACATTAAGCTATGAATGTCCAATTGTAGCAATCGGAGGACTTAGTGTAGGTGAGCCTGAGGCTGATCTGTATGCATTAACAGATCAAATATGTGAGATAATTCCGGATTCGGTTGGACGCTATTTAATGGGAGTAGGTACTCCCTGGAATTTATTGGAATGCATAGAAAGAGGAATCGATATGTTTGATTGTGTGCTCCCGTCAAGAAATGCACGTCATGGATTAATTTACACACCAAACGGCATGATTCAGATAAAAAATGCGAAATGGAAAAATGATTTCTCTCCACTAGATGCGCAAAGTCCAATAGTCAGTTCAAGGAACTATTCAAAAGCTTATGTAAGCCATTTAGTTCGAAACAAAGAAATGCTTGGTGCACAGATAGCCACATTACAAAACCTTTCTTTTTATGCGAAACTTATGGAAGAAGCGCGGCACCAAATTATAATTGGATCGTTTAGTAAGTGGAAAGAAAATATCACATCATCAATAACTAGACGTCTTTGAAAGATTTATGAAGAAACTTGATCGCTATCTAATCCGGAAGTATTTAAAATCATTTTTCTTTACTGCTCTCCTCTTTACGCTTATCGCGATTGTTATTGATTTTAGTGAAAAAGTAAATAAATTTTTTTCAGGAAATGTCCCTACTGATGAAATTTTACTAAACTATTATTTAACCTACATTCCTGATATAAATGCAATTTTATGGCCTTTGTTTGCATTGATTGCGGTAATATTTTTCTGTTCTAGAATGGCAAAAAATTCTGAATTTATTGCCATGATTAGTGGTGGTATGAGCTTTTATCGGATTAGTAAACCATTCTTGATAGCCGGAGCAATAATAGCTACTTTACTTTTTGTAGGGAATCATTTTGTACTACCTAGGACCAATAAGATTAAGTTAGATTTTCTGGAAAATTATGTGGACAAGCCCAAAAAGAATGAAAATTCAAGAAATCGACATATGTTTTTAACCCCAGAGACTAAACTATATGTACGTTACTATAATGCTTATGATAGTGTGGCAAATGGTATACGGATTGAAACATTTGAGGATAATAAACTTCAACAAGTAGTAAAAGCTCAAAGAATGAAATTAATTCAGCTCCCCAATACATGGCAACTAAAGAAATTGGAAAAAAGGACTTTTAATCAATTGAATGAGACCTTTGATCAAAAATTTGCAGAAGAACTGGATACTGTTTTGAATGTAATTCCCAATGACTTTATTAGTTGGAGAAATGATGAAAAAAGACTGACAAGTCCGGAAATAGTAAGATTTATTAATCGAGAAAAACAAAGAGGATCATCTAATCTTAAATCATTTCAAATTGAGCTTCAAAAAAGATCGGCAGATCCAATCTCGATTTTTATTTTAACCATAATCGGGGTTGCCGTTGCGACAAGAAAGGCTCGAGGAGGCATAGGATTACATCTTGCAATCGGAATTGGTATTGGCGCAATATTCGTCTTTTTGTCAAGATTTTCCTCAACGATTGCCTTGAATCCAAATATTTCTCCAACATTTGGCGTGTGGGTTCCAAACCTGGTTTTTCTCTTGGTTGCGGCTTTTTTAGTGATGAAAGCCCAGAAATAATGTTATTTAAATGTTAAAAAAATTATTTAAAAGTTAATTCATTTCAGTTTAATTTGAAAGATAAAGAATAGAAAATTTCATAAACAAATACACAATTAATTGAAAATCAAGTCTTTAAAAATTATTGTATATACATGTATTTTGGAAGACAATGTTAATGAAATATTTTTGTTTAACTTAGATCATGATTTTGAATAACTATATCTTGCTTTTTGTTAATCATTTATTTAGATTTGTTAAACAAAAACAAAAAAACTAATAATTATGTCAACCGTAGAATTCAATCTTAATCTGATAAAGTTTACCAACATTCTTCATTCCTTTGCTTATAATTTGACCAAAGACGCTGAAGAATCTCAAGATCTTTTCCAAGAAACAGCATTTAGGGCACTTAAAAATAAGGATAAGTTTAAAGTAGGGACTAATTTCAAAGCCTGGATTATGACCATAATGAAGAATATTTTCATTAATAATTACAGGAAAAAGGTGAAAGCAAACACTATCATAGATACTACTGATAATATGTATTACATTAATTCAGGTAGTTCAGTTATCTATAATAACGCCGAATCTCGGATTATGATGGATGAGCTTAGTGCTATGGTGGAGAATTTAGAAGACTCTATCCGAATTCCATTTGAAAAGCATTATCTCGGGTTTAAATATCAAGAAATTGCCGATGAATTGGATCTCCCATTAGGAACGGTAAAAAGTAGGATATTTTTTGCTAGAAAAGCACTCAAGGATTTAATTAAGAACAGATATCCTAAAGTATTTGATACAAGACTAAAGGTTTAAAATAATCTTGTCTGGGATATCCAAGAAAATTTTTTTCACCGAGCAAATTATTTCTTACTCTTATTTAGTTGATCGTGATTTGCCATGGAAAAAGGATAACAATCCATACTTTATCTGGATAAGCGAAATTATTCTTCAGCAGACCCGGGTACAACAAGGTATTCCATATTTTAAAAGATTTGTAGAGCGATTTCCAAGCTTAAATATTCTTGCCGAAGCTTCTGAAGATGAAGTGATTAAGTTATGGCAAGGTCTGGGTTATTATTCTAGGGCCAGAAATCTTCACGCCACGGCAAAGGAAATTAAAGCTAATTATTCAAGTCAATTTCCTGAAGACTTCAGCGAACTAATAAAGCTTAAAGGAATAGGAAATTACACTGCTGCTGCAATAAGTTCGTTTGCTTTTAATAAACCCTATGCTGTGGTGGATGGAAATGTGTATCGCGTTCTTTCCAGATATTTCGCGTTGGAGGAAAATTATCATTCATCAAAAGGTAAAAGTTTTTATCAAAATTTAGCCCAAACTCTAATCGACCATAATAATCCTGGGCGGTATAATCAGGCCATTATGGATTTTGGTGCACTAGTCTGTAAACCTCAATCACCATTGTGCCATGAATGTTCAATTAAGATTCATTGTAAGGCTTATGCCAGGAAAGCCATTGCTAATTATCCCTTAACCAAAACCAAGACTAAAAAGAAACAAAGGTTCTTTAACTACTTTGTTATTGAAGATGATCACAATCAACTAATATTAAGGAGGAGAAATAAAGAAGATATTTGGAAAAGTTTATTTGATTTTCCTGGATTAGAATCTTCTATTGATTCTATCCTTACACACCAGGAAATAAAAAGGTTTGTACTAGAAGAATTTAATATTAAACAATTTAGTTCGATGGTTTCTTCTAAAGAATATAAGCAAACCTTAAGTCACCAAATCATTCAAAGTAAATTTTTTCATTTGAAGATTCAACAACATTTTGAACAACAAACCCCATATGTCCTTACAAATACTAAAAAACTAATTAACTTTGCCTTCCCTAAAACAATAGATTGTTATTTAAGGGATAATTATATAAATTTATATATGTAAATAATTAAGTCACATGGTAAATAAAGTTATTCTTATAGGTAATTTGGGCAGAGATCCTGAGGTAAGACATTTAGAAAGCGGTGCGGTTGTTGCTAAGTTTTCAGTTGCTACTAACGAAAGTTATCGAGATAAAAACGGTGATTGGCAAAAACTCACTGAATGGCATGATGTGGTATTGTGGCGTTCATTAGCAGAACGTGCTGAAAGAGATTTAAAAAAAGGTAAAATGGTTTATATTGAGGGTAAACTCACTCATCGTAAATGGCAAGATAAGGATGGAATTGATAGATATACTACAGAGGTGGTTGCTAACACATTTAGATTATTGGATCGAAGAGAAAACACTGGAGGTTTTACCGATAACTTTCCTTCAGAAGAACCGATCGCTTCTCAACCACAAAAAGCAGAACCTCTAGCACAAGAAGTCACTGATTTAAAAGAAGATGATTTACCTTTTTAAGAATTGTTCCTTATATAACGAAGCATAATTTCCTTGGCAACTGACCTGAGTGATCCCTATTTGTTGTTTATCCTGGCTAGTTTCCCATCTAACATAGTTTTTATTTTCGTTATTATATTGATATTACTGCTATGTTCTGCCCTCATATCTGGATCGGAAATCGCTTTCTTTTCCTTAGACCCAAATGATATAAAATCATTGCAAGAGGAGGGCTCTTCGAAAAGTAGAAAAATTCTTACTCTTAAGCAAAAACCGAGAAGGCTCCTTGCAACCATATTGATTGCAAATAATTTCATCAATATTGCCATTGTATTATTATCAAACAGTGTTTCGGCAATCATTTTCCCCAAAAAAATATTTGTAATACTTGCAGAAAGTATTGATGATATTTCATCCATTTTCAATTGGCGAATAAATATTGATGGAACTGCCGACGTAATACAGTTCTTGATAACCGTAATTGGGGTAACTTTTTTCTTAGTTGTTTTTGGGGAAATTGTGCCAAAGATCTATGCGAATATCAATAATATTAAGCTCGCAAAGTTGATGTCCAGGCCCCTGACATTTCTATCGATTATATTTGCACCCATCAATAACTTACTGGTGAATTGGTCGATAAAAATGGAAAGCAAATTAGTTAAAGATAGGAGTGCAGCTATCAAAGAAGACATTGACCATGCGATAGAATTAACGGTAAGAAATGATGAAAGTACTGAAGAGGAAGTGGATATTCTTAAAAGTATTGTAAAGTTTAGTGATGTTACTGTCAAGCAAGTAATGCGTTCCAGAACAGATGTTATCGCAGTAGAAGATAATACAAACTATGAAGAACTACTTAATTTGGTTAAGAAGAGTGGTTTTTCCAGAATTCCAGTTTACCACGAAGACTTTGACAATTTAGTCGGAATCTTATACATTAAGGATTTATTAGGACATCTTAACGAAAATCCAGATTTCAAATGGCAAGAATTTTTACATAATGAAATTCTTTATACACCAGAATCGAAAAAAATTAACGAATTACTTAAAGAAATTCAGTTAAAGAGAACCCACATGGCAATTGTTGTGGATGAATATGGTGGAAGCGCTGGCATTATTACGTTAGAAGATATCATGGAAGAGGTCATTGGTGACATTAAAGATGAATTTGATGAAGAAGAAGTTGATTATATAAAAATTGATGCCCGTAATTACATATTTGACGGCAAAATACTCTTAAATGACGTTTCAAGAATTGTTGGCATTGATATTGAAAGTTTAGATAACCTAAGAGGTGATGCGGATTCCTTGGCTGGACTAATACTTGAACAAACAGGAGTTATTCCCCGAGTAAATCGCTTAATTAAACTACCAAATGTCACCCTAAAAATACTCTCGGTTAACAAGAGAAGAATTGAAAAAATTCAACTTATACATGAGGAATAAATCCTATTTAATAATATGTATAATACTTTTCGTGGCTTGCAAGGACCAGGAAGTTTTGGTACCTAAACCACGAGCATATCCCAAAATTGAATATCCCGAAAAGAAATATGAGCAATTCTCATGGCTCGATTGTGAACTCACCTTTCAAAAACCAGTATATGCCAAAATTGTAAAAGATTCATCCAACCAATTGAAGGAAGACATTCATCCTTGCTGGTTTGATATTTATTTCGATAAGTTTAATGGCAGCATTCATTGCAGTTACATTCCGATCACTGAAGATAATAATTTCGAAAAATTGGTAAAAGAATCATTTCGGGTAGTTGATCAGGTAAATAAAAGGTCCAATTATGTGGAAGAAACAGTAATCAGTAAAGAGAATATGGGAGGAATATATTTCACTTTTGAAGGCCCTGCTGCTTCACAGGCCCAATTTTTTTTGACGGATAGCACGGATCATTTTTTTAAAGCCTCACTTTATTTTTATTCTAAAGTGAGACCTGACTCTATCGCTCCCATCGCCGCATTTATCAAAAAAGACATCGAAAAAATGATTGAAACCTTCAATTGGTAATTCTAGTGGTTAAGTTTCTTTGGTTTTCTTCTTGTCTTCTAAGGTTTCAGGTTCTACCTGAGGAGAAAACTTTAACTTAATTTTTTGTTCAATTTCATCGGATACTTCTGGATTATCTTGTAAGAATTGCTTAGCACTTTCACGGCCTTGGGCAATTTTGGTTCCATCATAACTAAACCAGGACC
>JAHEJC010000424.1 GCA_024639065.1 Lewinellaceae bacterium
CCAGCAAAATCGGACCAATTTGCTTTGGGTAAGCGAAGGGCTCACCGTGTACTATGAATACTTAATTGTAAAAAGGGCCGGGCTGGCGGACACCGAAATGTTATTTACCAATTTGGAAAGGAATATAAATGTAGTAGAAAACAATCCTGGCAGGTTGTATCAATCCTTAGCTCAAGCGAGTTACTACACCTGGGAGGATGGCCCCTTCGGCAATCAGGGAGCAGAAGAAAATAAATCTATTTCAGTCTACCAAAAAGGACCTGTGGTAGGACTATTATTGGACTTTTCAATTCGCCATGCTACTCAGAATAAGAAGTCACTTGACGATGTGATGCAATTATTATACTGGAAATTTTATAAAAATCAAAACCGGGGATTTACGGATGCTGAATTTCAAAATACGTGTGAAATCATTGCTGGAAAACCTTTAAATTCGGTTTTTGAGTATGTTTACACCACCAAAGAAATTGATTACAATACTTATTTGAATTTTGCAGGTTTGAAATTGGACCTCAAATCGAATGACCAAAAAGAAAAGAAATACGATTTGGTTCGCATTAATGAACCCAATTCACTACAACTAGAAATATTTAATTCATGGTTGCAAGGCAACTAATTTAGCTTTGATGATATAAAAATAGCCGCCTAATAAACCAATGAAACGGCTAAATAAAACATTCATTACAGTATTTTAAAGAGAGTAAGTTTTCGAGAGTAGGATTTCTTTGGCGCATGCACTGATACCGTTGAACAAGTCAAAAATACTTTTATTTGAAAAAATCTTTTATTTATGCCACCACTAGTCCATAAATTGAACATCTAAATAATGCTTTACCCGGTTAGGTAATCTAGTAATTTTTCTGTAGTATACAGGAATTCAAAATTCTAAAAATTCATATCTTGATCAAGCAAAAAACATTAGGCAAGACGCTTATTAAAATTCAGCAGCTAAAGCATGCCTTGGAGTTGGCAACGCACATAAAAAGACCGCAAATTGACAAATCATCAGCCATATTAATCTGATCTGCAATATGAAAAATATACTTGTACCCATATCGTTTTCGGAGACCTCAAAAAATGCACTTCAACATGCTTATGTGTTAGCCAAGCAATATGGTGCTACCCTAAGTTTGTTGCATTGCTATCCTGCCCAAAAGTATAATAGAAAATATGATTTTGGAGCAATAGATTATGATAAAGGAATCAAGCAAATGTTGATAAATTTCTATAACATAAACATTGGAAATATAAATGAGCAACCGATCAAACTATTGGCTTATCCAGGTTCTGTTTCAGAAATTATCAATCAAATAAGCCATAAATATGAATTGTTGTTTTTGAGTAGAAAAACCGGATTTCAGTCAAAGACTAATAAGTGGTTTAGCGACAAAATATTTTATTTTACTACAAAATCACTTTGCCCGGTTTTGCTTCTACCAACCAAAAGAGATGATTATTCTTTTTCTGAAATAAAAAATGTATGGCACATAATGCGAAAGGAAAATGAGACAAACTTGGTAAAGCGGGAATTAGTTAAATTAAAGATTGATCCAAATTTGGTAGTGCCCAAGTCATTGCAACAGCAAACCTTTACTTCGGCATTTTGGCGAAATATTGTCAATTACTCAAGAAACCATGATGCTGGACAATTAAGGAAAATCGCTGAATCATTTGCCGATGAACACATAGACCTTTTGATTCTGGTAAACCATAGAAAAGGTATGTTTGAACGATTTTTAAAAGATGATACCTTCCAAATTATCAGTCAATTTGATATTCCGATTTTGGTTCTGCAAACCAAGTACGGCGAAGCATAAATTTTTACAACTCAAATACTATTACTTCCCTCGATTCTTTCGGAGGACCACGACGAAATCAAGTTCTTCTAACCCAATTATTTGCTCATGAATTTTGCCCAGAGATTATTAGGGTAGTTCTGTCGCGAATGCTCGAATAATTTATGGGCTGACTCTTTATTACCCAAACCCTTATTGCCCAGCGCCTCCAAATAAAAAGCATTTGAAACCTCTTGATTATTTCCAGAGGATCCCTCTTCAACAGCTATTAAGGTATTATCTGTCCCACTTTCTCTTTGCTGCTGTCCCAGGCTAATAAGCTCTTCAAACAACGTTTTTGCTTTTTCCGTATTGCCTAGTTTTTCAAAGGACTTTGCTTGAAAATATAGTAGGTCATGCATGCCCCGGTTATTTTTTGAATCGACACTCTTCTGATAATAGGATTTAGCCATTTTATGATCTGCCATTTTCTCGTAAGCTAATCCCATATAATAATAAATCAAGGCATTTTTTTCATCATCAGATGCTTTTCCAACTTCCAGGTTTTCCGGATAGAGTAAAGCAAATTCCAGATGATCAACTGCTTTTTTATACTTTTTATCCTCTATTAATTCCATGGCTTTTAAAGTATGAGCATCTACATAGTGCCAATAGATGGACCTGCCGCCCTCCCAGGTTCTGAAATGATGCGTGCTAAGAAATTTGATTGATTCATCGTATTCACCATTAAGGTTTAATAATTTAACATAGGTTTTAGGCGCGGAGATATCTTTTTTGACAAAATCAATATTATTCCGTAGCACGGTTAGACATTCCTTGAAATCTGCATCAGAGCCATCATAATACTTAGATAATTCATTATACCAAAGTGGAATATTATTTTCTTCAGCAATCGCTTTGGTCATATATTTAATCGCATCATCATAATTCTTTTTATGGTAAAAGGCCCCAAATGCCAAGTTCCTCCACACCATAGGTATGCTGTTGTCAATTTCAGCAGCCTTATCCCAAGCAATAATAGCATCTTCCGGCCGGTTGTTATATAACAAATTACCTAACAGATAATAAGCTGCTACATTATTTGGATCGATCTTTAAAGCTTGGTTGAGGACTTTTTCGGTCTCTTGTCGATATGGAAAGCAATATTCCAATGAAATCGCTTTCGCAAGTTCCAAGGCTTCGACAGCTTTTGCTTTTTCTCCCAGCTGCGCGTAGAACCATGATTGGTAATAATGGATCAGCGGATTATGGACTTTTTTCAAGGCGGCCAAAAGTTTGATGCCATCATCTAACATCCCTGCGTTCAGGTAGTTGGTAGCAATCTCTAAGTAATTGTTGTCAACATCCTGCATATTTTTATGCCACATGACCATCGAAGTATTGCCTTCCAATAAGTTTCTTTCGTATAGCGCTGCAAAATTCAAGGGGTCGTATGCTAGTAAATCGTTCAACAATTTCATCGCTTTTTCTTTCTCGCCGGACTTGCGCAGCAAGGCACTGTACAAAATTAAGATCCTACCATCCAACGTATTGGTTGAATAGGCGTTGCCAATATACTCGAGTGCTTTTTCCAAATTACCCTGGTTGCTTTCTAATAAGGCCAGCTGATAATAACCAGCAGAAAACCATTCGTAATACCAAGTGGATTGTGCAAAATTCCGATAAGCTTGATCCACTTTACCCAATTCTTTTTGAGCTAGGGCCATGTAGTAGTAAAGTTCACCTTCTTTGGGCTGATAATACTTAACGCTTAATTTATCAGCCGCTGTCTGTAGGTATTCTTCTGCCTCCGCATATTTGAATTGATTTAGTCTACGGATGCCCAAAGCGGTATTCACTCGATAATCAAGCGGTGATTTCTTCAACGCAGCCAGATAATAATCGTCTGGATTCAGGCCAGGACGATTGAATTGTTCCACAAATCTGCCGGTGAGATATAGATCTTCAACTGATTCAATATGGCTGGCATTCTTAACCCTTTCTTGTGGATCGGGCAACTCGGGATGTTTAAGTTTGTAGGGAGTATAAGATACCAATACATTTCCATTGCTGTCCTTTAGGTCAATGTATAGCTGGTATTCATCTAAAACGGTTTCACTATTATAGGTTGCAGTAAAAGGCGTCACGGGATCGATATCGATCGCTTTTTCTGTTAAGACATCGCCCTGATACTTTAAAACAAAGCGTGCGTCTTGTAGCGCTTTGGTGGTATTAAATCCATAGAAAACAGTTTTTGCATCTCTCATTTGCAGAGTAACCGAGGCATCGACGGTAGCATTTTTAACCACTTCGAGATCGCGCAGGGGATACCAATAATTTTTAGCGTCTTTGACCGAATGTGGAGCAATCCAACTATAATCGGGTTGATTATTGGAGAAGGTTCCGGTCATGAGCTCTACGTAAGCCTTACCATCATCAGTCAACTTTCTTCTGGCATTTTGACCTTGTAGCCCTGGCCCAAATTGCCATAGTTTCGAAGTTCGATTCTCGTAAGGGTCACCAACATGAACCGTTCCAGCATTTTGGCTATAGTCGTAACCACCGATAAATCCTTCCTTACCATCCCAGATAAAAAAGGATACTGGGTTAGGATGATTCTTCCACCAGGTGAGGTCTGCACCTTCCGGATAACTTGTCCGCCCGTATTCGGTTTGATTCGAAATAGGCCATTTGATAAAACTTCTATTATTGTGAAACACACCAATTTCCTGACTGGGAGGCCAAAATGTTCGAAAATTTTCATTTGCCGTTATAGCCACATTTGCCCAAAAGAGGAAAGTTTTCGTCAGCGAATTGGTGTTATTAATACGATAGTCGGCCTCGATAAACGAGCGGCCTGGTCGTAATGTAATGCCAACGATTCCTCTAATTCGTATAGTCTTTTCGGTTTCTCCTATCCAGACTGTTGCACTTCCATCTTCGTTTTCAACCAAACGGTAATCACTTGGTAGCATAGTGGTCGTTCTATGGTGATGAGGGAAACACCATTCGATGCCACCTGAGACCCAGGCGCCCAGTGTTCCTATAAGGTCAGGCTTAATTACACTATTCGTATGAAATAGCTCATGACCATTGGTTTTATCAATCGCAGAAAAAAGTCTTCCTCCAAAGGCTGGAAGGATTTTCACTAAGAGGTATTCATTTTCCAAATAGACCATCTCATAACTAACATCAACAAGCGAATCACCCAGATTGGACTGCGAAGGATATGGATAAATATGACCTTGTGCTCCCTGCACACCTCTACCGGTATAAAAGAGAGGGCTCACTTCTTCCTTCCCAATTTTATAAGTTGGTATTACTTCAGTTCCTTCATATACTTTTACCTGCGAGAAAGCTGAGAAAGCTAGAAGGATCAACAGTATGAATAAGGTGATTTTCTGCATCTGCTAATGTTTTATGAAAGCCAAGTAACGCCTTTCACCGTTTCGAAAGTGTGGTAGCAATAGGCCACCAGCGTGCCATCGAAGGTCACTGTATTCAGGCATTTAAAGTTAGCTACATTTTAGAAAAAATCAAACAAAAAGGTTGAAAGGAAGCAGCAGATAGCCAAATCTTTGATTTAAACGATCAAAAGGATGAATGTAAGTGAGTACATATCATTTACTTTAGACAAACAATTCGTCTCTTTACTAATCGCAAGAACCTCTGGTTATATTTCCAAATAGTGAT